>NZ_JBBKBS010000010.1:0-112127 GCF_037890285.1 Phocaeicola sp. HCN-40430 | reverse complement strand
CTTTTTTTTAATCTATAAACGAAGAATAGGGTAGAAATAAAAAGAGTAAATTAATTTGTAAAATATTGATTATCTACAACTTAATCTACTCTTCCATTTGGTACACCCTCAGGGATTCGAACCCTGGACCCACTGATTAAGAGTCAGTTGCTCTACCAACTGAGCTAAGAGTGCATCCACTATAAATTGTCAAATTTCCCGAATTAAAGTACACCCTCAGGGATTCGAACCCTGGACCCACTGATTAAGAGTCAGTTGCTCTACCAACTGAGCTAAGAGTGCCTTTTTGATTGCGGGTGCAAAGGTATAACCTTTATTTGAAAAGAACAAATAAAAAGGAATAACTTTTTCAACTTTTTATAGTGATTTGCTATAATATTCTATAAATCAGATAAGTTGATATTCTTCTTGATAATACAAGAATGATTGAGCACATGATTTATATTCGAATAGTTCTTCCGGCTTAAAGAAACGTGCTATTTCTTCCAAGGCAGCTTTAGGAGAATCGGAAGTATGAATGATATTTTCCTGCGAGCTGACACTGTAATCACCACGAATTGTTCCGGGAATTGCGACACGACCATTTGTAGCACCAGTCATAGAGCGAACTATCTGAATAGCATCTACTCCCTCATAGCAACATACAACGACAGGGGAAGCCATCATCGAATTTTTTACACGCTGGAAGAACGGTCTTTCACTCAAGTGAGCATAATGCTCATTCAATATTTCATCGGTAAGCTGCATCATTTTCATTCCAATCAAATGCAAGCCTTTACGTTCAAAACGGGTAGTTATTTCTCCAATCAAACCACGCTGTACTGCCGATGGTTTTAAAATGACTAAAGTTCTTTCTAAACTCATAATTGTGTTTCAATTTTTAGATTTATACAAAGATTTACATAGCAGCTACTTTGTCTTTGCAGTTAAAGTAGCGCCCCAAATATACGTGCTTTATTTTAAATACCAAAAGTTATTGAAAAAAAACGATAACAGAAGAGTTTTTCGACCGACGGCGTCGGATATGCAAACGGCGACGCTGATTTTACAGCCGACGTCGTCGGATGTACAGCCAACAACGCCGATTACAGGATACAGTTCGGATTGAACCAGCATGATACCAAACAGGGAGAAATAATTTGCTTTTCAGCATTTTATTCTCCCTGCTTTCATTCTATCTTTCAAAAATAAACTTATTCAAAACAGTACAATTCCGAAGGAACGGTTCTTTTTAAAGGAATAACTTGCAAGTCTTGTCCGGCTATAATATTCTTTTCCTTCAAAGCCATTTCTACCGTTTTGTATGCCAGTTCCGGATGATTGTTGTCTTTGCTCAGGTGGCAAAGCCATAAATATTTCAATCCTTCCGGCATATTGGACGCAATATAGTCGGCCATCTCCCGGTTGCACATATGTCCGTTCGGACTTGCAATACGCATTTTTAGATGATAAGGGTAGGGGCCCATTTGCAGCATAGTCTCATCATAGTTGGCTTCCAGTATCAGATAGTTTGCTTTTGCCATATACTTTGCGGCTGTTTCTGTAATATGCCCGATATCGGTCAGAAAAGAAAAAGTCTTACCATCTATCACCACACAGTATCCTACATTGTCGGTACCGTCGTGCGGAACCTCAAAACAGGTAATTTCAAAATCTCCAAGTCTTATTGTTTCCTCTTTCCGAATAAAACGCGTATGCTCTTTATCCAGCTTTTCCGTCATGCAATAACTGCGCGAAATACCATAATGTACCTCCTGTGTAGCATAAATTGGAATGTTATGCTTACCGGCCAAATGACCTACAGCCTTAATGTGGTCGGCATGGTCGTGAGTTACAAATACGGCGCGTATATTTTCCAGACTCAGTCCTGTTTCCTTGAAGATTTTCTTTATAGAACGGATACCGATGCCTGCATCTATCAAAATTCCTTCATTATCTGTTCCCAGATAGTAGCAATTCCCGCTACTTCCGCTTCCCAGACTCATAAAACGTACTTTCATGCTTTTTTATCTTTTTACCCTTCCATCCGTCGAAAGGAGTGCAAAGATAGCAATTCTTCTATTTAATCTTCGTATCTTTGCCCACGTTTTAAAAAGAAGTAATGCTATAATATGAAACCACAGTTTATGATTGCCGCACCGGCCTCGGGAAGTGGAAAGACTACTTTCACACTGGGGCTTTTGCATGCCTTGCACAAGCGCGGCGTAAAGGTGCAGCCTTTTAAATGTGGTGCAGATTATATTGATACACAATATCATACTATTGTATCCGAACGGGAATCTGTGAATTTGGATCTCGGCCTGGCTTCACGCACCCATATTCAATACATCTACAATAAATACGGAGAACATGCGGATGTTTGTATAACGGAAGGAGTGATGGGACTGTACGACGGTTACCGGCGCATGCAAGGAAGTTGTGCCGAAATCGCAAAGATACTGAACATACCTGTTATTCTAATAGTCAATGCCAGAGCGACAGCCTACTCTGTAGCTCCTCTTCTATACGGATTCCGTCATTTTAATCCTTCGGTCAGAATTGCAGGAGTAGTATTCAACCAAACAGTCTCTCCGGCTCATTTTGCCATGCTGAAAGAAGCTTGTTCGGACGCAGGAATAGAATGTTTGGGGCATTTGCCTTCTATAGAGGATATCAATCTGCCTTCCCGCCATCAAAGCATTACATCGGTAGAAAAACAATCTATTGTATCGGTATCTTCACGTGTAGCCGAACAGATTGAAAAGCATGTCGATATAGATAAGATACTGAATCTGTGCACACGTATTTTTCCCTGTCGATACACATTGCCTTATACTTCGGAAATTGGCATCGAAGCCATGCATTATTCTCAAGGGAAACGGATGCAGATTGCCATTGCACGCGATCCGGCTTTCTGTTTCTTATATCGGGAGAATATAGACCGGCTGGCAGAGTTGGGAAAAATAACCTATTTCAGTCCTGTATACGGAAGTGACCTTCCTGAAGCAGACTTGGTATATCTGCCGGGAGGATATCCCGAATTTTTTGCCCGACAATTGCACCGTCGTAAACGACTTATGCAGCAACTTCGGGATTATGCAGAAAAGGGAGGAAAACTACTGGCCGAATGTGGTGGAATGGTACTCCTGTCCCGTTCGCTCACAGTACGGAAAGGAGGTACGGCTTATGCCATGGCCAATGTATTACCGTTTGAGTGTACTTCGGCCGACTCACGTTTGACGACCGGTTACCGAAGAATGAACTACCGTAATATGGAGTGGAAAGGCCATGAATTTCACTATTCAACCGTCCTCAATCCGGATGCTTTACCAACAGAAGCTCCACTTTATACACCGGCAGGAACAGAAGTGGGTACTCCAATTTACAGATATAAGAATGTCATTGCCGGGTTCACTCATTGGTATTGGGGAGAAACGGATGTCATGAAATTTTGGGAATAAAAAAGGCAGATTTTATTCTTGTTTATTCCAAAAATAAAATCTACCTTTGAGTCTGTTATCGAATTGCGGTAGTAGCTCAGTTGGTAGAGCGTCGGCTTCCCAAGCCGAAAGTCACGGGTTCGAGTCCCGCTTACCGCTCTTATACTCCCAAATCAATAGTCAATCTTATCCAAAATTCCATTTATATAAGCAATCACTACACCATAGTTGGTCATCGGGATATGCTGGTTACGTGCCTGTGCAACACGATTCAATACATATTTACGGTTGAACATACAGGCTCCACAATGTATGACTAAATCGTAAGAGGAAAGGTCTTCCGGAAAATCTGTACCGGAAACCATATCTATCTGCAATCCTTCTCCAATCCGTTTGCGCAGCATACGTGGTATTTTTACCCTGCCTATATCTTCTGTAAGGGGAGCATGTGTACATGCTTCGGCTATCAAGACTTTCGATTTCTCAGTCAACTGACTGATGGCATTGGCTCCTTCAATATAATAGTCTATATCGCCTTTGTACTGGGCAAACAGTACAGAAAACGAGGTAAGACGACTTGCCTCGGGCTTCAGTTCGTATACTGTTTTGAAGGCCTGTGAGTCGGTAATTATCAGTTTAGGGGGTTCTACCAATGCTTGAAGCATAGAGGTGATATTCTCTGTAGTACAGCTCATTACAAGACACTTTCTATCCAACAGTTCACGGATTGTCTGTACCTGCGGAAGAATCAGTCTCCCTTTCGGAGCCTGAATATCTTGAGGCATAACCAGCATCACTACATCCCCGGCAGAGACCAATCTGCCTACAATACCGCGTTCCATAGTTTCATCAGGGAACTGCCCAATCATGCTTCGGCGTATCTCTTCCATTCCTTCCCGATTCCGGGCACTGACAATCAAAGGCATTTGTCCGCATCGTTTCTCTATACTGCGGGCTATCTGTTCGCTGTCTGCATGTAAGTCGGCCTTATTTAATATCCATAGGATAGGGGTGTTCTTCTCCTTCAGCCATTTACTCCATTGCAGTTCCTGGTCAATCTGATCGTCTGTACACACAATCAAGGCAATATCCGTGCGCTCCATTGCACGCATTGTCTGTTTGATGCGTAAGCCCCCCAGTTCACCTTCATCGTCCAACCCTGCAGTATCAATAAACACACAGGCCCCCAGACCGTGTATTTCCATTGCCTTATAGACGGGATCGGTTGTTGTACCGGCAAAATCGGATACAACTGCAATCTCCTGTCCGGTCAAAGCATTGATCAACGAAGATTTTCCACTATTTCTCTTTCCGAAAATTCCAATATGAATACGATTTGAACGAGGTGTATTTTCCATACTCATTAAAATCTGAAATCTCTTTTACCTTCCTTTATGCGCTCTAAGTTCTCCAAGGCACGTTTGCGAATGGCCGGATTGGGTATCTGTTCCATTTGCTTACGTATCATATCAATACCCAACTCACGAGTTTCCGGAGATGCATAGTCTTCCAGATACTCCTGCAAGGTCATCAAAGCATTGGGAGCACAACAATTGGCTATCTGGCCAGTCTTTACCAGCGACATAAAGCGGTCTCCGGTTCGTCCTTCTCTATAACAGGCTGTACAGAAGCTGGGAATATAGCCCAAACGCAGCAACCATGCTACAACTTCATCCAATGTACGGGTATCACTGACATCAAACTGAGCAGAGTTTTCTTCGGGAATTTCTTCTGTTGCATAGCCTCCTACACTGGTTTTCGAACCACCACTAATCTGTGAAACTCCCAGTTCGAGTACCTTTTCGCGTGAGCGTTGAGACTCTCGGGTAGAAATAATCATGCCGGTATAAGGCACGCTGATACGGATCACAGCAACAATCTTCTGGAATATTTCATCGGAGATAGCGTTTTCAAAGTCGGCTTTATCAATATCGTCCGCTGAGCAGATACGAGGTACACTGATTGTATGAGGACCTACTCCATAGGTTGCTTCCAGATGTTCGGCATGCATCAGCAATCCTACAAAATCGTAACGATATGTATTGAGCCCAAACAAAACTCCTAATCCCACATCATCAATACCTCCCTGCATGGCACGGTCCATAGCTTCCGTATGATACGCATAATTGCTCTTCGGACCACGTGGATGCAGTTTTTCATAATTCTCTTTGTGGTACGTTTCCTGAAAGAGAATATAAGTTCCAATGCCTGCCTCGTGCAGCTTTCTGTAATTTTCCACTGTAGTAGCAGCAATGTTTACATTCACTCTGCGTATGGCTCCGTTCTTATGCTTAATCTGATAGATAGTCTGAATAGATTCCAGAATGTATTCTATCGGATTGCGTATTGGATCTTCTCCTGCTTCAAGTGCCAGACGCTTGTGTCCCATATCTTGCAAGGCAATTACTTCGCGGCGAATCTCTTCTTGAGTCAGCTTTTTACGGGCTATCGTCTTGTTTTTCACATGATACGGACAATATACGCAACTATTGACACAATAATTGGACAAATACAAAGGAGCAAACATGACTATACGGTTGCCATAAAACTTTTTCTTTATCTCACGGGCCAGATTGTAAATCTCTTCCAGCAAATCCGAGTCTGTACACTCCAACAGTACTGCTGCTTCACGATGACTAAGCCCCTTACAAGCTCGTGCTTTCTCTATCAACGAGCGAATAAGTTCTTTATCATCAGCATGCGCTTGAGCATAAGCTAATGTATCCAAAATTTCATCATGACAGATAAACTCTTCTGCATGAGGGGAATCTATTTTATACATAATCTTCTACAATTTAGTTGTTCAGTTTTCGTAATCACCTCTACTTTTGTCTATCACATATCCTATTGCATCCAACTTCTCTTCCAACAACCGCAATCCTTCTGCGGCCTCGGCTCCCATAGAAGCTTTATTATCGTACAAAGCATATTTGCTACGTTGCCATACGGGCGACAGATTAGGCATCACTACATTAGCACCTGCCAGGATACCTCTTTCCCGTCCATCGGGAGCCAAAGTAGCCAATGCTGTGGTTGAAGGAATAAGTGCTTTGGGGTGCATCAATCTGAATATAGAAAGCAATAATAATGTTTGTTCCATCTTTCCGGACGGTTCAGATGCAAAAGGAGTATCGTGATGGGGGAGGAAAGGACCGATACCAATCATCTCCGGCTGAAGAGTTTCAATAAAAAGGATGTCTTCGGCCAAATGTTCAATCGTTTGCCCCGGACTTCCTACCATAATTCCAGTTCCTGTCTGATAGCCAATTTTCTTCAAATCGTACAAACAACGTAATCTGTTTTGCAACGACATGCTTTCCGGATGCAAACTTTGATAATGTGCTTCATTATGTGTTTCGTGGCGCAACAGATAACGGTTGGCTCCTGCCTGATAAAAAGCCTGATATGCCTCTGTTGACTTTTCTCCTAATGACAATGTAATTGCAATATCCGGATAAGCTTTACGAATGGACGAAACCAGATCCACAACCCGTTCGTCTGTCATATAATTATCCTCTCCACCTTGCAATACAATAGTACGAAAGCCTAATTCATATCCTTGCGCACAACAGGAAAGTATCGTTTCCTTATCCAACCGGTAACGTTCTACATTACGGTTGCTGCGGCGTATACCACAATAAAAACAATCATTCCGACAGCAATTGCCGATTTCTATCAATCCTCGAATAAAAATCCGATTGCCAAAATGAGAATATGCTACTTCACGGGCTTTTTGGTTAATCAATGCCAAATGCTCAGCATCACAACCAACCAAAAGAGTACGTAATTCATCGGGAGACAAGGTATGCTCCCGATGAAGACGTTCTATTAAACTTCTCATTGAGAAGAGTTATTTATCGTTACTGTTTTCGTATTTCAGTGTACGCTTCAACAAGTCCTGATTCAACTGTCTTCTACCAGCCACAGGATCGTTGTGTGCACTTGGTCCGGTCACACATCCACCTTCACAAGCCATCATCTCGATAAATTGTGCATCTACCTTTCCAGTCTTGGCATAAGCACGCAATACACCGATATTCTTCTTATTGAAATCAGAGAACTGTAACATCTTGATACCATCTGCCTTAGGACCTAAATAAGCCTTCACAGCTCCGGCTACTCCACCGGCCTGAGCAAATCCATGAGCTTCGCACACCGATTCATAAGCTACTTTATACGGATTAGCCTGTTCCAGTTCAATTCCCAATCCCTTAAACAGAGGATGCAACTCGTCGAAAGTCATTACATAATCCACACATTCGTCACGTTTTGCTTCCTTTCTCTTAGCAATACAAGGGCCGATAAAGACTACTTTTGCATTCGGATATTTCTGTTTTGCAATGCGTGAAGCATAATACATAGGAGAACCAGTAGAAGATACATATTTCTTCATATCAGGAATATGTTTGTTCACCAGCTCAATATACGACGGACAGCAGGAAGTCGTCATGAATTTCTGTCCTTCTTCCAGTTTTTCCAGCAGCTCATGAGCTTCATTGCTGGTAGTATGCATAGCACCTTCCGCTACTTCTATCACATCCGCAAAACCGACTTGTTTCAATGCTCCATATACCTGTTCGATAGAAGCCTTGAACTGTCCCAAAATAGAAGGAGCAGGGATAGCAATCACCTGTTCTCCATTACGGATTGCTTCAAGCACATCGAATACCTGAGAAATTTCGAAAATTGCGCCAAACGGACAAGCATTCAAGCATTTACCACAATAGATACATTTGCTTTCATCAATATGCTCGATATTGTGTTCATCTTTCTGAATAGCCTTCACCGGACAAGCTTCTTCACAAGGAACAGGAATGTATACGATTGCATGATAAGGACAACTCTTATGACAGATACCACAGCTAATACAAGTATCATGATCAATATGTGCCTGTCCTGTCTTTTTATCAAAATGAACTGCTCCCTTCGGACAATTCATATAGCAACTACGTGCTACACAACCACGGCACAAGTTACTTACTTCATAGTTTACCTGCACACATGAAGAACAAGCTTCATCAATCACACACAATATATTTTCCTTGATTTTTCCTTTACGTTCCAATGCTTTGCGGGCATATTCTGAAAGAGGAGTCAATTCATCCGTTTCATCAGTCATATCCCATCCCAGCAATGGCAAAGATTTATACTTCGTCACCGCACGTTCTTTATGAATACAGCATCTGCCTACTGCCTGCGAACGACGAGGGCTAAATTCCAAAGGAATACGATCTATTTTTTCTATCAGTTGATTTTCTTTCCACAAAGCGACAAGATTCTCGAGCAACTTGTGGCGTACAATCATTACGTTATTCGTAAAGGCCATAATCAAAGTGGTTTATTAGTTAGTTATCCTTAAATTGTTAGTTATTCGTATCCAATAAACGGTTTTATACACCGAATTGTTTTAAGAGTCAGACTCTGCACTGCGTAAAATCAATGTAGTAGCTCCCAAGGTAATAATAGCACCTCCTTCAATACGGACTCTATCCTTAGGACCTAACAATTCATTCATCAAAAAAGTTCCCGTCACACTGTCATTATCCCGAAGAGTATACACCACTTCACCCTGTTTGTTACGCTTTACATGAATAATACAATGACGGCGGTCGAGGCTCGGATCGTTACTTTCAATCGGAATGTCCACTTCCGTACCTTTAGAACGGCGTCCTATCACATTATCTCCCTCTTTTAAGGGAAGTACCTGCTTGAATGCGAATACATTCTCAACAACTACAATATTACCATAGTCTTGCAAACCGTCGGTTTCATCCACAACTTCCTCCCGACGATTAGCCGCATTCAATTTCGATTTTCCGATACGGATTCCAAATTGTTTCTTACACTGATCACACACAAAGACGAGCGACTGCCCTTCTTCGTATTTTGTTTCATCAAATTGTATATAATTGTCACATTTCGGACATCTTACTCTTTTCATACTTTAATGCTTCAGATTATTTGTTGGAAGTAAATACCCAGGCATTCTTGAAAGCATCTTGCTTTCTCAACTCCTGTACTTTTCCATATGCACCCGTTTGGGTAGAATATTGGTCGAAAGCAATACGATATTTACCTTGAGACTCTAAGATAACAGCTTTGGCACATCCTTCTTCCTGAAACTTCTTCAGTTCCCGCTGTGCATCTGTACGGGTTGTAAGGCTTGCGATAATCACATAATACACCGGTTGGACTTTCTTAGGTTGTGCAACTGTTTTTGTCTCCTTTTCAGGAGAAGCTGTTGCGGCAGGAGTTACAGCCGATGCTGCGACTGGTTTTGCCTTTTCTACTTTCGGTTTAGAGGAAGGAGTAGAAGACTTTGCCACTTTTTCCACTTTAACAGCTACCGGTTTCAATGTATTGACATTATTCTTCGGGGAAGATTTGCGGGCAACTTCCTGCTGTACCGGAGAGCCAATAACCTGAGTAGTTACCGATTGATTACGGATTGCATCAAACAACGTAGCAGAACCCAATGAAGCATAATTTGCTTCGTCCATATACGTATTTTCTACCGGAACAGACAGAACAAAGAACAAAAGGATAGCAGCTGCTACAGCCACAGCTGTCTGCAACCAATGACGCAACGGTTTCAACGCAGTACGCTGCTGAGGTATTTCTGCAACTTGCAAATCTGCAGGCAGGCTATTTTCAAGCTGAACCTCCAGCTTCTGCTCTTCCTGCAATAAAGGCAAGAAGAAGCGTTGCAAACCATAAAGGGAAGGAGTAAAGTAACCACCGTCGCAAGGTTCAAATCCATACCCGCCGTTCATATTATAATACAGCATACCCACGCTTCCAAGCGAAAACTGTCCTTTCTTGTAAAGTTCCTCTTTCAACGAGACAACGGTCTTTTCTATCCGCCGGGTTGCATCGGGAAAGTCGGTATCATACGCCTGCATATACGATTGTACCAGCAAGCCGTCATTCATCACCAGCTGAGGATTAAATCCTATTGTACGTACAGGAGGACAATACTCCTGAGTATCTTCTTTATATACAGAAGAACGGTAATGAGCAATAAAGCCACCCAAGCCCGGAACGATAACACAATCGTTCTCAAGCAGTAACACTTCGATATGTTTCGACAATTCAATCATAATTGCAAATTTAATATTTTTTTCCTGAAACGTACAAACTTTCGTTTCCATTTCTCGGTCGGCTTCTTTTTTTGTTTTACTTTTGCATCGCATATAGAAACAGAAGAAATAACTATGAATATCGCAATTGTAGGAACCGGATATGTCGGTTTGGTTACAGGTACTTGCTTCGCCGAAACGGGAGCAAACGTGTATTGTGTAGATACAAACAAAGAAAAGATAGAAGCCTTGAAAAAAGGCATTATACCTATATACGAACCAGGATTGGAAGACATGGTGGTGCGCAATGTAAAAGCAGAACGTCTGCATTTCACCACTTCTCTGGAAGAATGTCTGGATAAGGTCACCATCGTATTCTGTGCGGTAGGAACCCCTCCCAATGAAGATGGAAGTGCCGACCTTTCGTATGTGCTGGATGTGGCCCGTACCATCGGTTCCTGCATGAATCAATATGTACTGGTCGTTACAAAAAGTACCGTACCGGTAGGTACTGCCAAAAAAGTAAAAGCAGCCATTCACGAAGAACTGGAAAAAAGAGGATGCTCCATCGAGTTCGATGTTGCTTCGAATCCGGAATTTCTGAAGGAGGGCAATGCCATCAGCGACTTCATGACTCCGGACCGCGTTGTAGTAGGGGTTGAATCAGATAAGGCTAAAGAACTGATGACCAAGCTTTACCGTCCGTTCCTGCTCAATAATTTCCGTGTAATTTTCATGGATATTCCATCGGCTGAGATGACAAAATATGCTGCAAATTCCATGCTGGCTACCCGTATCAGTTTTATGAACGATATCGCCAATTTGTGCGAACTGGTAGGAGCCGATGTAAACATGGTACGCAGCGGTATCGGTTCCGACAGCCGCATCGGACGCAAGTTCCTTTATCCGGGATGTGGATATGGAGGTTCCTGCTTCCCTAAAGACGTAAAAGCTCTTATCAAAACCGCAGAAGAAAACGGATACAGCATGCGTGTACTGAAAATGGTAGAAGAAGTAAACGAAGCACAGAAAGATATTCTGTTCCGTAAACTGCAGAAATATTACAACGGCAATCTGGAAGGCAAAACCATTGCCATGTGGGGCCTGGCCTTCAAGCCGGAAACAGACGACATGCGCGAAGCGCCTGCACTGGTACTTATCAAAAAACTCAAGGAAGCCGGCTGCCAGATTCGGGCATACGATCCGGCTGCTATGGAAGAAGCCAAACGCAGAGTGGGAGATACCATATATTACGCACGCGATATGTACGATGCCCTTCTCGATGCCGATGCCCTTCTGATGGTGACCGAATGGAAGGAATTCCGTTTGCCGGCATGGGGAGTAATCAAGAAAACCATGAAAGCGCCGGTTATCTTCGACGGAAGAAATATATACGATGGAAACGAGCTGAATGATTTAGGCTTTGTATACCATTGTATAGGAAAATAACAGATATCAACCTAATCGGAATAACATGAAAGAATTACACATCAAGAAACTGGCAGCATGCGGAGAGATAAAACCCGAGCAGATTCCTTCTTTATTTGAAAAGGAACAGATTGCATATCATGCTGTAGACAACGTAAACTGGAAAGAATATCCGTACAAGCCGGAAATGAAATTTGCTGTTGCCCACACAGGCGACCGTATTCTCTTGCATTATCACATTACCGAAGAAAGTGTACGTGCCGTGGCACCTGCAGACAACGGACGGGTATGGGAGGATGCCTGTGCAGAGTTTTTTATCCAACCCGACGAAAAGGAAGATGTATACTATAACTTTGAGTGCAACTGTGCCGGCACCTTGCTGATAGAATTCGGACGGGTAGGCGACCGTATGCATGCTCCTTCCGAAGCACTGGACAGCGTATCCCGATGGGCTTCACTCGGAAGAACTCCTTTCGAAGAAAAAGTGGGTTTATGTACTTGGGATTTAACGCTGATAATTCCCGTATCTGCATTCTTCCGTCATTCTATCCTCAATCTGGATGGCCTGACTGCACGTGCCAATTTCTACAAGTGTGGTGACTTACAGCAGACACCTCACTTCCTGTCGTGGAGTCCTATCGACTTGCCTAAACCCTGTTTCCATTGTCCCGAGTTTTTCGGAAAAATCTATTTCGACAAATAAAAAGGAGAACAGAGCATGAAAGGAAAAACCGTACTGATAACCGGAGCCACCAGTGGCATTGGCGAAGGCTGTGCCCGTAAGTTTGCAGCCATGGGCTCGAACTTGATTCTGAACGGCAGAAATATCGAAAAACTCAACCAGTTGAAAGAAGAGCTCACCGCCTTGGGAGTAGAAGTACTTACTCTGCCTTTCGACGTAAGAGACCGTGCTGCCATGCGCGCAGCCATCGACTCCCTGCAAGGCCCGTGGCAACAGATTGATGTACTGATAAACAATGCCGGACTGGTAATCGGGGTAGACAAAGAATTTGAAGGAAATCTTGACGAGTGGGACATTGTGCTCGACACCAATATAAAAGCCTTACTCTCCATGACACGGATGATTGTGCCGGGCATGGTCGCACGCGGACGCGGACACATCATCAATATCGGTTCCATTGCCGGCGATGCAGCCTATCCGGGGGGAAGTGTATATTGTGCTACCAAAGCTGCTGTAAAAGCCTTGTCGGACGGACTCCGGATCGACCTGGTCGATACTCCGCTGCGTGTAACGAATATTAAGCCGGGTATGGTGGAAACGAATTTCACTGTAGTACGTTATCGTGGCGACAAGCAGCGTGCCGACGACTTCTACAAGGGTATCCGCCCACTGACGGGTGATGACATTGCCGAAGTAGTCTACTATGCAGCTTCGGCCCCCGAACACGTCCAGATAGCCGAAGTACTGGTTATGCCTACTCATCAGGCTACCGGAACCATCAGTTATAGAGAAAAATAATTTTTATTCTTATCTTATATCACCAGGTGTATCGTTGGCTTATGCCAGCCATACACCTGCTTTTCTTTGCACGGCCTTTTACCTCTTTTCCTATTCTGACATTTTAACAAGCAAAACGGATGTTTTCTTTCTTAAAACAGAGAAAAAGGCTTTTTCTGCTAACGCACATTTCAGACAAAATCTTTACTCACGGTGTAAAAATCCTCTCATTCAAGCCGAAAATAGCGCTTAAAACATGCTTTACAGCATCAATTTCCCATCATTATGACCCCTAATCACGACTTGAATCGAAGCCTTCCGATTCAAGTATCATCGGCTTACGCGACTAATAACGTTTGCTATCGCGACCATTCGCGTTTCCGATTCTTGCTAAATGCGGAAAAACAGAATACCTTAAAGCCGATTTTCCAGCAAATTTCCTTCATAAGTACATAAAAAACCCATCGTTTGCCCGATAACAAAACGATGGGTTTAAGTTTAAATATCATATAAAAAGACATTCTTCTCCGCATTTCTCTTCCTTGAAGTCTTATTACGCACCAATTCATTGTCTTCTTGTTTTCGGAGAGGTTCAAAAAACCGGCAAAATCACAACCATTCCCGAATACGTGTGCAAATAACGCCGTGTAGAAGCATCAGAATTGACACTTTGTAATTATCATGTCGACAAGGAAAGAAGAGAATCAGAAACTTTCATTTTGTCAGAAAAGCGAAAAACGTATCCGGAATTACAACACATACTGCGCCAAAACTCTCTGCACCTCCGCTACATTCGACTCACGGCCAAACTGTTGTTCCAGCGGTTCATCGCAACCCCGTACCCAGATTTTTATTTCTGCATCCATATCAAATGTACCTGCAGTTTCTACCGAGAACCGCTCAATAGAACGGTAGGGTATAGAATAATATTCCTTCTTTTTACCCGTCACCCCCTGCGTGTCCTGTATAATCAGACGTTTGTTGGTAAATACCCACTTATCACGTATCAGTTTATATGCTTTTTCTATTTTCTCCCCCTCGCATAGCAAAGGCTGATATTCATTCTTCAAAGCATTGGCATCCATTTCGGATACATTTCCCAAAAGAGCATTAAAAAGTCCCATAGTATTGTTATTAAGTAAAACATTTTCTCCCTTGCCTGCATTTTAAACACAAGACAAGGGAGAATTATAAATCAGATTATTATTTCTTATCCTTCAACCATCTGTCGAGCCAGTTGAAGAAAGTTCTTTGCCATAAAATTCCATTCTGAGGCTTCAGCACCCAGTGATTTTCATCGGGGAATACAAGAAGTTGGGCAGGTACCCCTCTCAACTTGGCCGCATTAAAGGCAGCCATGCCTTGTGAAGCAAGGATACGGTAGTCTTTTTCTCCGTGAATACAAAGTATAGGAGTATCCCATTTGTCAACAAACAAATGCGGAGAATTGGCATAACTGCGCTGCACAGCCGGATTTTCTTTGTCCCAATACGGACCACCCAAGTCCCAGTTTGCAAACCAAAGTTCTTCGGTTTCCAGATACTGCTGTTCCATATTGAAGAATCCGTCGTGCGCAATAAAGGCTTTAAACCGCTTGTTATGATGTCCGGCAAGCCAGTATACAGAATATCCGCCGAAACTTGCTCCTACACAGCCTAAACGGTCTTTATCTACATAAGGTTCCTGAGCAATATCATCGATAGCACTCAAATAATCGTCCATACAATGACCACCATAATTGGTACTGATATCTTCCAGCCATTCCATGCCAAATCCCGGCAATCCGCGACGGTTTGGAGCAATGATTATATAGTCGTTTGCTGCCATCAGTTGGAAATTCCATCGATAACTCCAGAACTGGCTGACAGGACTTTGCGGACCTCCCTGGCAGAAGAGGAGAGTAGGGTATTTCTTATTCGGATCGAAATTGACAGGATAAATCACCCAGGAAAGCATATCTTTTCCATCTACAGTCTTCGTCCAACGTGGCTCAACCTTACCCAAGTTCAACTGACTGAAAATATGGTCGTTTTCTTTAGTGATACGCACCACCTCCGGCTTTTTCTTCAGGCTTACGGTAAAAAGTTCATCGGCTGCACTCAAAGAATGGCGCTTGGTAAGCAACTGCTTATCGTTCAACACTGCCACCGAAGCATAGTCGTACATACCGTCTGTCAGCTGCTTTACCTCGCCCTTAAGGTTTGTGCTATGAATCATGCTGGTAGCATGCCACACACCGGTAAAATACAAAGTCTTTCCATCCGGTGCCCAGCAATAATCGTCTACTCCCGACTGGAATGATTCAGTTACATAGGTTTTCTGACCGCTCTTCAAATCCATTACACACAAGCGGTTACGGTCGCTTTCATATCCGTCGCGCTCCATGCTTTGCCATGCAATCCGTTTACCATCTGGCGAGAACTTAGGGTTGGTATCATAACCCATATTCTTATCTGTAGCATCCTCTTTACACAGATTGCGTGTCTGCTTGCTTTCTATATCATAGAGATAAATATCCGAATCGGTAGATACAGAATATTCTTTTCCAGTTTTTTTACGGCACGTATAAGCAATCTGCTTTGAATCAGTGCTCCATGCTATCTGTTCGATACCTCCGAAAGGTTTCATAGGCGACTCATAAGGCTCACCTTGCAGAATATCGGTTGCCTGTCCTACTTTATTGCCGTCGAACAAAGCTACAAACGGATGAGGTACAGACTGTACCCATTCATCCCAGTGCTTGTACATCAGGTCATCTATAACCATACCGCTGGCTTTATCCAGGTCGGGATACAAATCTGTAGTACGTTTACCATATTTTACCTGAGAGATAAAAACCACTTTGCTTCCATCGGGCGAAAAGCGGAAACCTTCTATATTTCCTTCGTAATTTGAAAGTTGTTTACGTCCGGAACCATCTGCATTCATCTCCCATATCTGAGAACTTCCCCCTTCCGAAGTAAGGAAAGCAATCTTCTGACCTCCTTTAATCCATGCAGGTTCCATCTCACTGGCAGCTCCAGCGGTTAGCAAAGTGTTTTCTGATCCATCCGCATTCATTACATAAATCACAGTACGGCTCTTGTTTGCCTTTACGCTATAGTAAGACACAGTATAAGCAATCCGTTTACCATCTGGGGAGACACTCGAACTGCCGATACGCCCCATTGCCCACAGCGCCTCAGGAGTAAGGCGTCCTTCCTTGAGTGCAACTTCCTGCTTACCGATAACTTCTGCGGCTACACAGGGTTCGATATGTGCCGACGATGCGGCCAACATCATAGCAGCCGTCATGGTCATAAAATTCTTATTCATCTATTTCTCGTTTTAAAGTTGAATACTTTTTCTTGTTTCACAAATGTACGAAAAAGAGCGTATAGAAAAGAAAAGAGCGACTTACTTTTAAGTAAATCGCTCTTAATATCTATTTCTGCGAAAGAATTTATTTTTTATTCAGACGGTCTTGACGTTCTTTCTGAAGACGTTCCTGCTCTTTCTGCAAAGCTTCCAGTTTTGCCATCAGGCCACTGGTTTTCTTCTGAGAAGGCGCTTTCTTGTTGGCTTCCAACTGAGCCAATAACTTCTTCTCATCTGTCATACGGCGCATAATCCACATGGTAAGAATACCAATCAAACTTGAAATGAAGTAGTAGTAGCTCAATCCCGATGCATATTCGTTAAAGATAAAGAAGAACATCACCGGCATGATATACATCATCCATTTCATAGCTGCCATCTGCGGATTGTTGCCCATATCCTGCTGTTTCATCATGATAATCTGATTCAATACAGTAGCCACACTAAACAGCAAACAGAACAAGCTCAGGTGATTTCCCAGCAAAGGAATATTGGTACTCCAACTGATTAAATCATCGTATGAAGACAAATCGTCTGCCCATAGGAAACTTTGCTGACGTAGTTCAATTGCATTCGGAACAAAGAAGAACAATGCCATAAACACCGGAGTCTGAATCAGCATCGGAAGACATCCTCCCATTGGGCTCACTCCATACTGGCTATAAAGTGCCATTGTTTCCTGCTGTTTTTTCAATGCATCTTCCTTGTTCGGATATTTGGCACTGATTTTATCGATGTAGGGTTTCAGAGCACGCATCTTAGCCGACGACATAAACGACTTGTAAGTGGTAGGCAATACCAATACTTTCACAATGATAGTCATCAGCAAGATAACAAGTCCCATGCTAAGTCCCCAGCTCGACAACCAGTCGAACAGGTTGATTGTAAACCAACGGTTAATCAGACGGATAATAGGCCATCCCAGATAAACCAAGTCTTCCAATTCCTGATCTTTGTCTTTAAAACTCAAATCATTGGTAGCCAGCAGTGTCTTGAAGTGATTCGGACCGAAATAGAACTGGAAACGACTTGGAGTAGCTCCTGTAGGGTCGAATGCAGTTTCCATATCTGCCTGATAATTCTTCATGTAGCCACTACCTTTCTGTTCCATTCTTGACTCGAGAGTTGCATTTTCAAAGTTTTTCTCTGCCATAAATACGCAAGAGAAATACTGATTCTTGAATGCTACCCAATCCAGTACTTCAGGAATTGTTTCTTTCTCATCTTTTGTTTCACTCAGATAATCGAAACTATCTCCATTAGGCTTATAGGTAAGCGACGTATAACGCTGCTCGAATGTATATCCTTTCTCCATCTGACGCGCACGCTGCTTCCAGTTGATGCTCATGCTACGAGAGGAAGGAGAGAAGAAGTTCTGCATACCGGTTGCCTGCACAGTAAAGTCGACTACATACGACTCGGGCAACAATTTATATGTAAAGTCCAAATGTCCTCCATTTCCGGCATTCAGACGCATAGTAACAGTAGAATCGGTTACCTGAGTAGTTTCAAAAAACATCTGTTCGGTCAGAATATTTTCATTCTTTCCGGCAAATCCAAAGTTTAAAGAAGCATCTGTACCATCAAACAAAACCAGCGGTTCATGTTTCTGGTCATTATACTCTTTCAGCATGGCCTTGCATACTCGTCCTCCTTTATTTGTAAGAGTGAGTTTTACCAGATTGTTTTCCAGTGTAGTAAACTGTTCTGTTCCTTGTGTCGCAGAAAACAGAGCAGAAGTTGAATCTATCTGAATGGTTTTTGCCGCTGCTTCTTCTTGTGCTTTGCGTATTTCTTCTTGTTTTTGGGCTACCGCCTGAATAGAGTCCTGATAGTGTCTTGCACGCTCCATTTCCTCCTGGCTGGGGCGATTCCAAATGCCAAATCCGACAATGACCACTCCAATCAGTGCGAATCCCACTAACGTGTTTTTATCCATTTTTTCTATTTATATAATTAATACCTATTATTTTTCAATAGCTGCTTTTATGAACGACAAGAACAGAGGATGCGGTTTCAGTACTGTACTACTGTATTCAGGATGGAACTGAGTACCGATGAACCATTTCAAGGTCGGTATTTCTACGATTTCCACCAAATCTGATTCAGGATTGATACCTACACATTTCATACCGGCATTTTCGAATTCTTTCTTATAGTCGTTATTGAATTCATAACGATGACGGTGACGTTCCTGGATATGCTCACTCTGGTATGCCTGATAAGCTTTAGAAGTAGGATCAAGCACACATTCATAAGCTCCCAAACGCATTGTTCCACCCATATTGGTGATTGATTTCTGTTCTTCCATAATGTCAATCACATTGTGTGGAGTCTTTTCATCCATTTCACGGCTGTTGGCATCTGCATATCCCAATACATTGCGGGCAAATTCGATAGCGATACATTGCATACCCAGACAAATACCGAATGTCGGTACATCGTGTGTACGGCAATACTTGATAGCAACAAACTTACCTTCAATACCACGCTGGCCAAATCCCGGACAGATAATAATTCCATCCATATCCTTCAATTGTTCCTCTACATTCTCGTCGGTCAATTTCTCGCTATTGATGAAATGAATATCAGCTTTACGGTCGTTGTAAGTAGCAGCCTGCGACAAAGCCTCAAGAATAGATTTGTATGCATCCTGCAAATCATATTTACCCACCAAACCGATTTTCACTTTTTCCGTTGCTTTATTACGACGGTTCAAGAAATCTCTCCACGGACCTAAAGAAGGAGTTTCGCCTACAGGCAATCCCATCTTTTGAAGAATAGTTACATCCAGGTTCTGCTCCTGCATACGCAAAGGAACTTCGTAAATAGTCGGCATATCCATTGACTGAATAACGGCATTCTCGTCTACATTACAGAACAGAGCAACCTTCTTCTTCAGATTTGTACTCAATTCATGTTCTGTACGCAATACCAGGATATCCGGCTGAATACCTACAGACTGCAATTCTTTTACAGAATGCTGAGTAGGTTTAGTCTTCAATTCACCAGCCGCAGCCAAATAAGGTACATAAGTAAGGTGTACACACAAAGCATTCTTACCCAATTCCCATTTCAACTGACGGATACTTTCCAAGTAAGGCAATGATTCAATATCGCCTACAGTACCTCCGATTTCGGTAATTACGAAGTCGAACTTGTATTTATTACCAAGCAACTTCACATTGCGTTTGATTTCATCCGTAATGTGAGGGATAATCTGGATTGTCTTACCCAAATAATCACCACGGCGTTCCTTGTCGATTACACTCTTGTAGATACGTCCGGTGGTAATGTTGTTTGCCTTTGTTGTCTGAATGCCCAAAAAGCGTTCATAGTGACCAAGGTCGAGGTCGGCTTCATGTCCGTCTACCGTTACATAACACTCTCCGTGTTCGTAAGGATTCAAGGTTCCCGGATCGATATTGATATACGGGTCAAACTTCTGGATGGTAACGCTATAGCCTCTTGCTTGAAGCAATTTACCAATAGATGATGAAATAATACCTTTACCCAATGAAGAGGCAACACCACCTGTTACGAAAATGTACTTTGTTTCTGCCACAATCGAATATTTTTAAATGATTTGTTTTCTTAAAACTATTATTCAAAGATGCAAAATTATAAAAAAATGCCGAAACTCATAGCATGATAACGTGAAAACATACGAATGTTAGAGTTCATTTTGCTTTTCCTTCTTTATTTCTCATAGTGTTCAAATAAGAGCTGAGAGATAAAAATAACCTCTTCGTATATTAAATTGGCAGAATCGTCAACAAAACATATACAAACTTTGTTTTTTTAAAATAATTCTTAAAAAATAATTGTATTTTTGCAGAAATTACATACATAAAAAACGATGAAAAAAATAGGCATTTTTCTTATAATCCTTACTCTATACAGCAAAGGATACTCACAAACATCTACAGACAATCTACTTGTCAATGATACAATATCAACAAATACTACTCTTGTAAAAGATAGTATAACAACAAAAGATAGTATAACAACAAAAGATAGTATAACAACAAAAGACAGTGTCACAGATGCTCAAAGCGACATTTTTGTACGAGATACTGTTGCCATTGATTCTATGCATAGAGTTATTCAAATACTATTGGCAGATACAATAGCAGCTCCCTCCAAGAGTATAGCAGCAGACTCGCTTTCTTCGCGAAAAAAGAATATTGTAGAAATAAATCCTATCGTTTTACAATTTAACCGTTTTCTGTACAAATACCGTAGCGACCGGAAAGAGTGGTGCGAACGCTGGGATGACATTTATTTACCAGCCCCTAATATCCGCTCGAATGCAGACTATTATAAACTGTCTATGCCGGCAACTTATTATAGCGCTCCCATAGAACAAGCTATGAGTATAGAAGGATGGACACCGAAAATTCCGTTCATCAAAGAAAATGTGGAACACGATTCCTTGTTTCAAGTTCCTCATGTAACGACTTCAGCTGATATTGACCGTGCAATCAATAAACAATTACTTAGTTTTTATTTACAATACCCAAACTTGGTAAATAAAAACGAAATGCAATTAAAAGATTTAGAACCGCTGTCGGAAGAACTAATCATAAAAAGACCAAGAAGAGAATATGTATATGGCCTTCTGACTACCCCGACACGCGTACATGGAGTACAAGAACAGAATTTATCTGTTGTCAAACCTAATTTTTGGAAGATTGCTGGTAATGCAGACGTGCAGTTCTCTCAAAATTATGTATCTGATAACTGGTATAACGGAGGTGAGAGTGTAAAAACTTTGTTGGGAAACTTGTTATGGCAGTTCAATTACGATGATCGTCAAAAGGTTCAGTTTGAAAACAAGATAGAGTGGAAGATGGGATTTGTTACCACTCCTTCTGATACCGTACATAAGTTCAAGCCCAATAACGATATGGTTCGTTTAAGCTCCAAGTTAGGATACAAAGCCATTTCCAACTGGTATTATACTTTGTCTGGAGAATTCAAGACTCAATTATTCTCCAACTATGTCACCAATTCAGATAATCTGATTGCAGCTTTATTCTCTCCGGCCGAATTGAACCTCGGTCTTGGTATGGACTATAAATATAATAAAGATGGCGTTTGCAATTTATCTGTACTGGTCAACCCTTTCAACTACACCCGATACAGTGTAGCAAGCAGCAAGGTAGACCCGACAAAGTATAACATTAAAGCAGGAAAGAAAGTAGAAAATCAGTTGGGTTCTCGTTTGGAAGTAACATTGAACTATAAAATTCTTTCTAATTTGATGTGGGATTCAAAATTCTCATATACCACTAACTACGAAAAAGTATTGTCCGGCTGGGAAAACACTTTCACTTTCGTGTTCAATCGCTTTTTCTCAACCAAACTCTTTGTACACACTCGTTTCGACGATTCAGTAACAAGAGCTGAAGGAGATAGCTACTTCCAATTACAGGAACTTTTGAGTCTGGGATTCAGCTATGCATGGTAATCTCTAAACAATACAATACTTCTAACCCAAAAGAAACATAAACACAATGCCCTCATTTGTACAAGTATTAGACTTTATCGGAACTTTTGCATTCGCTATCAGTGGAATTCGTTTGGCTTCTGCCAAACGTTTCGACTGGTTTGGAGCTTATGTTGTAGGATTGGTAACCGCTATTGGTGGTGGAACTTTGCGTGATGTCCTTTTAGATGTACCTCCAGCTTGGATGCAGGACCCGTTCTATGTAATATGTACGGCTTTTGCCATGTTATTCGTTATTTTATTTAGCAAACACCTTATTCATCTAAACAATACGTTCTTCATATTCGACACCATTGGTTTAGCCCTTTTCACCGTCGTAGGTGTAGAACGAAGTATAGCTGCAGGATATCCGTTTTGGGTAGCCATTATTATGGGCAGTATGACCGGAGCAGCCGGTGGAGTTATCCGCGATGTATTCATCAATGAGATTCCTCTTATTTTCCGCAAGGAGATTTATGCTATGGCTTGTGTAGTAGGCGGCATTGCTTACTGGATTTGTGCCTTGGCAGGTGTAGAATCATATATTTCTCAAATCGTAAGTGGTTCTACCGTATTTCTGACTCGTGTACTGGCTGTAAAATATCATATTACTCTTCCTATATTAAAAGGCGATCCTGAGCATGAAAATGAAGCTTAGCTTTTTCCTGATATGGAGTGCTTTTATATTTAACCTCCCCACACAGGCTTCTATATACCCAGACAGCATAAAGGTAGAGAGGTTGCTTCATACCGGAGCATCACTTCCCAGTGATAGCTGTCGAACTCTTTTTTACGGCCAAGCATTTTTAGACAAACCTTATGCAGCTGGAACTTTAGAAACAAAAGGAGAGGAGAGGCTGGTCGTACGCCTCGACTCTTTGGATTGTACTACCTTCGTAGAAACTGTACTGGCTCTCGTTTTGACCGAGCAAGAGAACAATTTGACTTATAAGGCATTTATACATAACCTGACACGTATACGCTACCGAAACGGAATTATAAATGGATATTCTTCCCGTTTGCACTATTTCAGCGATTGGGTAAAAAACAACGAATCAAAAGGCTTTTTACATGAACGTACCCAAGATTTGAGCCATTCTTCATACCCACTGACATTGTCTTTTATGACAAGCCATCCGAAGGCTTATCCAGCATTGAAGGACAACCCCTTAGAGGTAAAGAAGATGCGCACAATAGAAGCTCAATGGCAAGATAAAATCATATTTTATATCCCCAAACGACGGTTGAACCAACCTATAAAAGAACTTTCTATACAGAATGGAGAGATACTGGCATTAACCACTTCCATTAAAGGATTAGACGTAGTACACATGGGCTTTGCATGCTGGATAAAAGGGAAATTACACTTGCTTCATGCCTCATCAGCAAAAGGAAAAGTTATTCTAGATTCTATATCTCTGTACGAATATTCTAAAAACAAGAACGCACACACGGGCATTCGGGTAATTTCCGTGTGTGCGTTTCCTCGCTAATTAAAATACAGATTCCTTTTATCAATACGCGAAAATAGGATAATCCTTCATTGTATTATTGACGCGTGCGCGTACCGATGCAATAACCTCTTCGTTTTCTACATTCGACAATACAGTCTCAATCATCTCAGCAATTTCATACATCAGGTCTTCCTTTGCTCCACGTGTAGTAATTGCCGGTGTACCTAAGCGAATACCTGAAGTCTGGAATGCCGAACGAGTATCAAACGGTACCATATTCTTATTCACAGTAATATCAGCCGATACAAGAGCTTTTTCTGCAACTTTACCAGTCAAGTCCGGATATTTGCTACGCAAGTCTACCAGCATGGAATGATTGTCCGTACCACCCGATACAATAGTGAAACCACGATCCATCAAAGCCTGAGCCAGGACAGCAGCATTCTTCTGTACCTGTTTCTGATATTCCTTATATTCTGGCTGCAAACATTCTCCAAAAGCCACAGCTTTAGCAGCAATCACATGTTCCAGAGGACCACCCTGAATACCCGGGAACACAGCAGAATCCAGCAACTGAGACATCATCTTAATTTCGCCTTTAGGTGTTGTCTTTCCCCATGGGTTAGGGAAGTCTTTACCCATCATAATTACACCACCACGCGGACCACGCAAAGTCTTATGAGTAGTAGAAGTTACGATATGTGCATATTTCACAGGATTATCCAGCAAACCAGCAGCAATCAATCCGGCAGGATGAGCCATGTCTACCATAAAAATAGCTCCTACCTTATCAGCTATCTCACGCATACGTTTATAATCCCACTCACGAGAATAAGCAGAACCACCACCGATAATCATCTTCGGACGTTCACGCAATGCAATTTCTTCCATCTGATCATAATCTACTCTTCCGGTTTCCTTATTCAGATTGTATTCGCACGGATGATAGATGATGCCCGATGTATTAACTGCAGAACCATGAGACAAATGACCTCCATGTGCCAGATTCAAGCCCATGAATTTATCACCAGGATTTAATACAGCGAGAAAAACAGCAGCATTAGCCTGTGCTCCAGAGTGAGGCTGTACATTTGCCCATTCAGCTCCAAAGATCTGTTTCAACCGGTCGATAGCAATCTGTTCGCTTTGATCGACTACTTCACATCCTCCATAATAACGTTTTCCCGGATAACCTTCGGCATATTTATTTGTCAGACAAGAACCCATTGCCTGCATCACTTGATCACTTACAAAATTCTCGGAAGCAATCAACTCAATACCTTTAAGCTGACGCTGATGCTCCTTCTCAATAATGTCAAAAATTAAATCGTCTCGTTTCATATAATCCTGTCTTTTAAAGATAAATGAATATTAAAAAATCACGCCTAAAGAAAAACTCATCACATTCCGCCGGCGTTTGATTATTATTTCCTGTTCGTTATACGGGGCTTCTGTAGCTCCCCGATTGAAATCAACTCCCTCAGACATGTTATGTAACCCCATCTCATATCTGAAATCGAAAAAGATATTGGAGACATTAACAGCCAGTCCTATTACCGCACTGAAATTAAATGGGCGTATAGACTCCTGTATATCCTGTTGATGAAAACCGGTATATTCACATTTCGTGTATTTGTCCCACGTATAGGCAACTTTAGGGCCAACGAAAAAAGCCATACCGTAAGGATAAACATCTACAAATTTATATCCATAAAGCAAAGGAACATCGACAGAATGAATTGTCGTCTTGACCAATGCATTACTTTTCAAAAAATCAATGTTTTCTGTAGTCTGATTAATAGAAATACTTCCTTTTGCAATATGATAGGAAGCTTCTGTCTGAAGAAAATGATGCTTCTTAAGATTGAAGCGGACGAAAAAAGAGGCAAAATATCCTACTTTATAATTGTTTTGAATATGATCAAGTGAATAATCACCCAACTTGAATTCATCAATAAAAAACATGGACGAATTGAATCCTGCCTTTACTCCTATATTAACCTTGGCATCGTGCACACCACTTTGCAAATTCTTTGCCGATTGTGCCCATAAGTCTGCACACACAAAGAAATGCCACAGTAATATAAGTAAGGCTATTCTTCTCATGCTATCTGGTATTTTTTATCTTATTCTTTTCTACCGACCATCCAAACTTGCCAATTTTATCTCCCAATTCATAGTATCCTCCGTGAGCGTATACCAGCAAATTGGATTGCGCCAGTTCGAATTTTCCAGTTTCCGTATTCAGGTACTTGTCATCCGCCTTCACATTTACCACATCAGCAATAAACATATCATGCGAGCCTAAAGAAATAATCTCTTTCACCCTACATTCTATACACAGCGGCGATTCTTCAATAAGAGGACAACTTACTACCTCACACTTACCAGGTGTAAGTCCCATTTCAGCAAACTTATTGAAAGATTTTCCGGAACGTACCCCACACCAGTCGGTTGCATAAGCCATATCCTTCGTTGTCAGATTGATGACAAACTCCATATTTTTCTTCAAAATAGGATAGGAGTGGCGTTCCGGCCGCACAGAGATATAACACATAGGAGGGTTGGTACAAATTGTACCGACCCACGCTATGGTAATAATATTATATTCACTCTCATTGCTTCCGCATGTAACTAAAACGGCAGGCAACGGATAAATCATTGTTCCGGGTTTCCAGTTCTGCTTCATCAAATCAGCTTTATATTGTCTTTATGCTGTTCTTTTTCGCAATAATGGCATTTCAATATTCCGTTTTCCTTATCTACTACATGAAACCAGGTTTGCATGGGTTCATTATTAGTAATACATTTAGGATTATTGCATTTTACAATGCCTTTCAACTCATCGGGCATCACCACCTGTTTTTTCTCTACCACTTCATAATTGCGGATGATATTCAGTTTTACGTTAGGAGCCACAACCGATAAACGGCTGATTTCCTCGTCAGTAAAGAAACGGTCGGCAATTTTAATGATTCCTTTCTTCCCCAATTTCGCACTCTCAAAATTATTACCGATGGTTATGTTTGTATCCAGATGAGGTAAATCAAGCAGCGAAACCACTGTAAATAATTTATCAGAAGGTATATGGTCAATCACAGTACCGTTTTTTAAAGCGGCAACCTGCAGTTCTTTCTTTTCATTCATAAGACTTTCTTATTTTTATTTTAATGTATCGGCTTTCACTTCGTCCAAGGTAATACCCAAGACATCGCATAAAATAGCCTGACGAGCGTACAAACCATTTTGTGCCTGCTGGAAATAATATGCTTTTTCATTATCATCCACATCATAAGCAATTTCGTTTACACGAGGAAGCGGATGCAGGATACGCAGATTAGGACGAGTATGTTCCAACATTTTATTATGAAGAATATATACATCCTTCACTCTCTCATATTCCATCAGATCGGTAAAGCGTTCACGCTGTACACGAGTCATGTACAAAATATCAGCGTCGGCAATTGTTTCTTCTGTAAAATCAGTATGCTCTACATAATTGATATGATGCTGTTTACAGTACAATTTATATTCATCAGGCATCTTCAATTCTTCTGGAGCAATAAAATGGAATGTAGGATTGAAATGGCGCATGGCCATCAGCAAAGAATGTACGGTACGACCATATTTAAGGTCACCTACCATATAAATATTCAGATTTTCCAGTGTTCCCTGTGTTTTGTATATGGAATAAAGGTCGAGCATAGTTTGTGAAGGATGTTGGTTTGCTCCATCACCGGCATTTACGATTGGCACTGGCGCTACCTCACTGGCATATCTTGCTGCACCTTCCAGATAATGGCGCATTACAATAATGTCAGCATAATTACTCACCATCATAATGGTGTCTTTCAGCGTTTCTCCTTTCGACGAACTGGTAACTTTCGGATCGGTAAATCCAATTACTCGAGCCCCCAGGCGGTTGGCTGCAGTCTCAAAGCTCAAACGGGTACGGGTAGATGGTTCAAAGAAAAGGGTTGCGACTACTTTTTCGGCCAACAGACGGCGATTTGGCTTCTTTTCAAACTCTCTTGCCATTTCCAATAAGTAAAGTATCTTCTCCTTGGAATGTTCGGCAATAGTAACTAAGCTTCTTTTTTCCATATCAACGGTTTTATATTTGTTTTTATTTAACCGGAGTTCAAAGGTAAACAAAAAAAACGGAACAGCAAAAAACGGAACTGTCAAAAATAAATGCGAATAAGCAGGTTTTACATAGATAAGAAAAACAGTTTTCAGAATCACTTTGTGGTTTTATCAGTTGAATGTCAAACGTTTGAAAAAAGAAGAATTCCAAATATATTTTTACAAAAAAATGTGAGCAAAAACATCAAGTCTATTATCACTACAAATACTTCTATTACCATAGATTTGTATTGCTATAAACGCAGACCAGCGGTACTGATAATACAGTCTACGCTAATAGCAACGTTTTTTCTACACGCCGATATCGTCAACCTTTTGTCATACAAAAAGTTTTTCATACATTTGCACAAATGTATCGAACTCAAAAACAATGAGAAAAAAAGTCATCTACATACTTTGGGCACTCATGGTGCTCGGTATTCTATCCGTTGCTACGGTATTTACAGCTATTTCAAAAGGATGGATAGGCTATGTCCCTCCTGTAGAAGAACTTGAAAATCCAAATCTGAAGTTTGCAACCCAAATCATATCCGACGATGGACAGTTGCTCGGCACCTGGTCGCTGAGTAAGGAAAATCGTGTATATGTAGGCTACGAGGATTTATCCCCTCATCTGGTGAATGCTTTGGTAGCTACAGAAGATGTGCGTTTTAGCGAACATTCGGGTATCGATATACGGGCTTTCTTCCGTGCTTTGATAAAGCGAGGTATCTTCATGCAGAAACATGCCGGAGGAGGTAGTACCATTACCCAGCAGCTGGCTAAACAGTTTTATTCGCCTACGGCCGACAATGTAATGGAACGTTTGTTGCAAAAGCCAATAGAGTGGGTGATTGCCGTAAAATTGGAGCGATATTATACTAAGGAAGAAATCCTTACGATGTATCTTAACAAATTCGACTTTCTAAACAATGCCGTGGGAGTCAAAACTGCAGCCAAGACCTATTTTTCTAAAGATCCAAAAGATTTGACTATAGAAGAAGCGGCTACATTGATTGGAATGTGCAAGAATCCTTCACTGTACAATCCCCGCCGTTTCAACGAGCGTTCTCGCGGACGCCGCAACACCGTATTGGACCAAATGCGTAAAGCAGGCTTTCTGACCGAGGCAGAATGTGACTCTTTACAGCAGTTACCCTTGGTATTGAAATTTCAGCCTGTAGACCATAAGGATGGTCTGGCAACTTACTTCCGCGAATATCTGCGTGGAGTAATGACTGCAAAAAAACCAGACCGGAGCAAATATCGTGGCTGGCAGATGCAGAAATATTACGAAGACTCACTGGCTTGGGAAACCAATCCTCTGTATGGATGGTGTGCAAAAAACAAAAAGAAAGACGGTTCTAATTATAACCTCTATACCGATGGTCTGAAAATTTACACCACCATCGACTCCCGTATGCAGCGCTATGCAGAAGAAGCTGTATACGAACATGTAGCAAAATATTTGCAGCCACGATTCTTTAAAGAGAAAAAAGGTCGCCGTACTGCCCCATATACCAACGAGCTTACCAAAGAAGAGGTAGACAAGATTTTAGACCGATCTATGCGCCAGACAGACCGCTATCGTCTGATGAAAGCAAGCGGTGCTACAGAAGCCGAAATACGTAAAGCTTTCAATACAAAAGAAGAAATGTCTGTATTTACCTGGGAAGGAGAAAAAGATACCATTATGACACCAATGGATTCTATCCGTTATTACAAACATTTCCTTCGTGCAGGTTTCATGTCAATGGACCCGATTACAGGATATGTGAAAGCCTATGTAGGTGGACCAAACTATAATTATTTCCAATATGATATGGCAATGGTAGGACGCCGCCAGGTAGGATCTACTATCAAGCCCTATCTGTATGCATTGGCTATGGAGAATGGTTTTTCTCCATGCGACCAAGTACGTAACGTAGAACAAACATTATTCGATGAAAACGGAAAAGCATGGTCTCCGCGCAACAGCTCCAAATCGCATTACGGAGAAATTGTTACATTAAAATGGGGACTTGCCAACTCTAATAACTGGATCTCGGCTTACCTGATGAGTAAACTGAGTCCATATGCATTGGCACGCCTTATCCACTCATTCGGAGTATTGAACAAAGACATTCAGCCTACTGTTTCCCTCTGCCTGGGTCCTTGTGAAATTTCAGTAGGCGAAATGGTAAGTGCTTACACTGCTTTTGCCAACAGAGGTATCCGCACTGCACCTTTGTTTGTTTCGCGTATCGAAGACAACGAAGGCAATACCATCGCTACTTTCACCCCACAGGTAGAAGAAGTAATCAGCGAATCGAGTGCTTACAAAATGCTGGTTATGCTCCGTGCGGTCATCAATGAAGGAACAGGTGGACGTGTTCGCCGTCTTTATAATATTACAGCAGACATGGGTGGAAAGACAGGAACTACCAACCGCAACTCCGACGGATGGTTTATGGGATTCACTCCTTCGTTGGTATCGGGATGCTGGGTAGGAGGTGAAGAACGTGACATCCACTTCGATACCATGCGCGACGGACAAGGAGCTTCTATGGCTCTTCCGGTATGGGGCATATTTATGAATAAGGTATATAAGGACAAATCATTAGGATACTCACAGGAAGAATGTTTTGAAATTCCTGAAGATTTTGACCCTTGCAAAGACAAGTTGACCGAAATAGAGGAAGAAAACACAAGCCGTTTGGATGATGTATTCTTCCAATAAAATAACAAAGATATGGTAAATATAAGTATAAGACAGATCATTGCAGGATTCAGTTTGATGATTCTTCTGACAGTAAATTACGGGTGTAGCAACGAAAATGCACACGACATCCCTACAAACCCAGAGACTCCCGAAGTCCCATGGAATGGATGGACTATACATACCACCAAGAATGGTTTCAAACTGTCGGATACAGAAAGTTATCCAGATGAATTTACAGAAGGAGATAAAATAGGAATTTTTGCACTGACAACAGAAGATGGAAGTATCATTGAAGAATGCAAGAATTTGCCATTAACTTATAGGAACGGAATATGGGAAGGCAACCTACCCTTTATAGAAAACACCACTTACTTTGCGTATTACCCATATTCAAAAGAATTCGATGAAATTATCTCCACCGAAGAGATTACACAACGAATTTCCGATAAACTATTGCAAACTAAAAATCAGAGCGAAAGTTTCTATACATTGGATTTGATGACCGCTTATTCACCTGCTCCGGTTTCCGACCAAGAAAAAACTCTTACACTTGACTTTGGTCACCTATTCAGTCTGTTTAGAGCCGAAGTGCCTATGCAAAAATGCAGTACTACTCAGGCGGAAAGTGGAACATACGAATACTATATAGCCGCCAATGAAACTCATTTTTCATTAAATGGTGACGACATCATTCCTTGCAACATATACAATAACACATATGGCTACCTCTTACCTCCGAACCAGACTTTCGATATAGAAATGGAAGTAAAAATAGGAGAACAAATATTGAGACATAGCGAAACAGGAGTCAATTTGGAAACAGGTTATTGCAAAGTTCTAACTATTGAAGATAAAAATCCAGAAGAAGCTATTCCCAGAGACTTGCAAATAGGAGACTTTTATATGAGCAACGGTTCTATTATCCCTACAGGTACGGTCTTAAACAAAGGACTAAAACAAAGTTGTATTGGAATTGTATATAAGGTTGGGCCGCATGAAAAAGATGCTTCAGATTATTCCCAACCTTTAACCAATGGAGACAATGTGCCCTGCATTGGTCAGACGAAATGCCATGCTTATGTAATAGCCACAAGCAATGCAGGAGATGACACTTTGTACCAGTGGGGAGAAGAAGGATTCAGTATAGGCACCTCTGCAGAAGGAAATACTCAAAACAATGACAACACAGACTGGAGTGGTTATAAGTATTCTCAGATAATAAAAGCTCAATCTAGTGAAGGGAACTTCAAAAATAGTTTTCCGGCTGCCTATCAAGCAATTGTAGAATATCAGAACAGTCACCCAGCTCCTTTAAAAAGTAGCGGCTGGTTTCTTCCTGCTATCGGTCAACTACGCAATGCTGTTTTTTCTCAAAAAGAAATTATAAATACCTCTACTATAGAAACAGCAACATTGAGTAATAATGATTATTTTTGGTCTTCTTCTGAATCTGAAAAGAAACCACAAGATATTGTATTAGGTGTAGGAGCTGGATACGATTATATCAACTCTTATTTTAAAGAAGTAAAAAGTTGTTATGTACGTCCGGTACTTGCTTTCTGATTTTTGATAAAATTACTTGCTTTTTTCCTCCTTTCTTCTTAACTTACACGAAAGATAATGAAGAAAGGAGGTTATTTTATGAATAATAGTCCCGTATTTTACCAACTACCTCCAGAACTGATTGCGGGCATACAGACAAAAATTGACTCGTTTAATCAAGGGAGAACGGTTCAAAATGGGAAATACGCTATCAGTACTGCCACGCCGTACCGCCCATATTATGCCCTTTGGAGACTCTTTTCCGACAACTCCACACCGCTTTTTATCCGTACTCTGGCCATGACTTTCGATGTTGCAGCCGAAAGAGCTTTCACCTTATTACAAAACTGCAATGTCAAAGTAGAAATAGTAGATAATTCTTATTTTGAAGCTTATTATGGTCTGACAGACGACCTGATGCCTTTCGGAAAATACCGGGGAAAACGACTGGCTGAAATCTATTATATAGACCCTTCCTACGTACTTTGGCTAGCCAATAAATTCGAGGTTTCCACAAAACGGTATGAGCGTATTGTGGAACTCGCCAAGCAATTTTCTACCGTCCACTTTGAACTGACTGCACAAAAACGAAAAATCTCATCCGTCAGTCGCTTTGTGGGGCAAATAGGAGAAACCCTTAGGGAACAATACCTCACTGTTCTCAATGTACGCTTACAAGTAGACCGGTATAAGCCTGATTTCTATGTAGACCAGCAAGTATTGGCTGCCGACCGCGACGGAAACCGATTTACCCTACTGATAAAGGCAAAAGGGAAAAGTATGTCTCCTGAAATACTGAGTTGCTATACTCGCAAAATTTCCATACAGGAAGTTCTCCATCTGGCCTCAGCCAAAATTATGTCGCACTACGAAAGCCGGGGAGTACAATACACACGGTTGGGATATGTAAAACTGGCAAATCAGAAATAGAGAGGACTGCGAATTAACAGAAGTCTTTCCGTATATATACACGGACTCTTAGCACTCATTACCTGTAATGAGTGCAGTTTTTGCCCGTAAGTATTACAATACTTTCAAGGAAAAACTCCAGTACTTACTTGAAAGGACTGGCAAAAATAATAATACCTCCATAGCAGGCTCCTTGTTTTATTTTCATTCTTAATCAGAACCGCGAGTAGAAACCATGTGTCCATCGAAACAACTCTAGTTGTATCGCTACCTTGCTTTTTTAAAACGAGATTGACGGATATTCTAAAAATTATTTGTATCTTTGCCATAAATTTTCGCGACATATGAAAATTAAGGAAGTAATTAGTGCCCTTGAGATGTTCGCGCCTCTGCCTTTGCAAGACGGATTTGATAATGCCGGACTGCAAGTTGGATTGACAGACGTGGAAGCTACAGGGGCATTGTTGTGTCTGGACGTAACCGAAGCGATAGTAGACGAAGCCATTGCATTGGGATACAATCTGATTGTATCGCATCATCCGCTTATTTTCAAAGGCTACAAGTCGCTGACAGGGAAAGATTATGTAGAACGCTGCGTGATGAAAGCAATCAAGCACGACATCGTGATTTTTTCCATGCATACCAATCTGGATAATGCTCCACAGGGAGTAAACTATAAAATAGCCGAGAAACTGGGTTTACGCCATGCATCCATACTCGAAGCTAAAGAAAACGCCTTACTTAAACTGGTCACTTTTGTTCCGACAGAACGGGCTGGAGAAGTACGGGAAGCATTGTTTGCAGCCGGCTGTGGATGTATAGGAAACTACGACAAATGCAGCTACAACATAGAAGGAAAGGGAACTTTCCGTGCAGGAGAGGAAACAAATCCTTATTGTGGAGCGATAGGAGAGTTGCACGAAGAAAATGAGACAAGAATTGAAACTATTCTGCCGGCTTTTCTAAAGCAATCTGTAACCCGGGCATTAATCGGCGCGCATCCGTATGAAGAACCGGCATACGATTTCTACCCACTGGCTAACCAATGGACACAAACCGGGGCTGGAGTGATAGGCGAACTTCCGGAAGAAATCAATGAAGGTGATTTTCTCCAACAAGTAAAGCAGATATTTGGAGCAGGATGCGTAAAGCATTCCCGACTTACAGGCCGGCCTATCCGGAAGGTAGCTTTATGCGGAGGAGCAGGAGCATTCCTTTTGCCTAACGCAGTTTCTGCTCAGGCAGATGTATTTATTACCGGAGAAGTGAAATATCACGATTATTTCAACTACGAAGGAAGAATATTAATTGCAGAAATAGGGCATTACGAGAGTGAACAGTATACCACGGAAATATTCCAGAATCTCCTTAAAGAGTATTTCCCAAGCCTCAACACTCAGATAACCCATATAAATACGAATCCTATTAAATATTTATAAGAACTATGGCTAAAGAAGCAAAAAAAGATTCTACAGAATTGAGCGTGGAAGAAAAACTGAAAACATTGTACCAGTTGCAAACCATGCTGTCGGAAATCGACAAGATTAAAACTTTAAGAGGTGAACTTCCTCTCGAAGTGCAAGACCTTGAAGACGAAGTAACCGGCTTGAGAACACGTATTGAAAAAATCAAAGGTGAGATAGAAGATCTGAAATCGAATGTTGCTGGAAAGAAAATCGAAATCGAAACAGCCAAAACTTCTATCGAAAAATACAAAGCTCAACAAGACAACGTACGTAACAACCGCGAGTACGATGTATTGACTAAGGAAATTGAATTCCAGTCATTGGAAGTAGAATTGTGCGAAAAACGTATCAAGGAATATACTGCTTCTATCGCAGCAAAAGAAGAGGAAATTGTAAAAAGTACTCATGCTTTGGAAGAACGCCAGAAAGACCTGGAAGTGAAGAAAAACGAACTGGACGAAATTATCTCTGAAACCAAACAGGAAGAAGAAAAGTTGAGAGAAAAAACCAAAAACCTCGAAACTACTATCGAACCTCGTTTGCTTCAGGCATTCAAACGTATCCGTAAGAACTCACGCAACGGTTTGGGTATCACTTATGTACAGCGTGATGCTTGTGGAGGTTGCTTCAACAAGATTCCGCCTCAGAAACAGATGGATATCCGTATGCGTAAGAAAATTATTGTTTGCGAATACTGCGGACGTATCATGATCGACCCGGAATTGGCAGGAGTAGTGACAGAAAAGCACTTGGATACCAAGATTAAATAAAAGCATTTTATCTCTTCCTTATATTCCGCAATACACATAAAAAGGCATTTACCTTTTCCGTGTATTGCGGATTTTTTTATTCTATAACATATCGTATGGAGGAATATCCGGCAAAAACGCATACGTGCCATCCATATAGTTCACTTTACAGCAATAATGACGAAGCCCGTTGCTCACAATCAGGTATTCTACCTTCAATACGATATTATAACGGGTAATCTGATCGAATACAGCCTGCGTAATCTCCACCGAAGGTGCTTTATATTCCACAATCATCCGCGCATTCAGATTGCGCCCGTAGAGCACCGTATCACACCGTTTTTTCGTCCCGTTTAAGCAGATCTGTACCTCATTGGCCAATAATCCCTTGGGATAACCTTTCTGCTCTAACAGGAAATGAATAAAGTGCTGACGCACCCATTCTTCAGGTGTCAAGGCTACATACTTCTTGCGTAAATCATCAAAAATATAGTTTTTACCTGTCTTTGTGATAACTTTATGAGAATAGTGTGGTAAATTTAATGGCAACATTTCGTACATTTGCATATATAGGTCATACATTTCTTACAAAAGTAGTGAAAGGCGGGTGTAGCGGCAAACGAAAAGCAATGTTTTTCAAGTTTGACCATACCGAATCGCTTTCTATTTTACTCTAAAAAACAAAAACATTATGAAAACAAAAGAAGAAATTGTAGCAAACTGGCTACCCCGATACACCAAACGGAACTTAGAGGATTTTGGTGAATATATTCTGCTGACCAACTTCAACAATTATGTCGAAATTTTTGCCGAAAAGTTTAATGTACCGATCTTAGGACGTGACGCCAATATGATTTCTGCCCATGCCGAAGGAATCACCATAATCAACTTCGGAATGGGAAGCCCCAATGCGGCAATTATCATGGATTTACTAAGTGCTATCAAGCCTAAAGCATGCCTGTTCCTGGGAAAATGCGGAGGAATAGACAAGAAGAACCAGATAGGCGACCTGATTCTGCCGATTGCAGCCATCCGGGGAGAAGGTACATCGAACGATTATTATCCCCCTGAAGTACCGGCCCTTCCGGCATTTATGCTACAGCGTGCCGTTTCATCAGCTATCCGTGACCATTCCCGCGACTATTGGACCGGAACTGTGTATACCACCAACCGACGTATCTGGGAGCATGATGATGACTTCAAGAAGTATCTTCTCAAAACACGTGCCATGGCCGTAGATATGGAAACTGCAACGCTTTTTACAACAGGATTTGCGAATCATATCCCTACAGGGGCTCTGCTCTTGGTATCCGACCAACCCATGATACCGGAAGGAGTAAAGACAGACAAAAGCGATTCTATGGTTACACGCCGTTTTGTGCATGAACATGTAGAAATAGGTATCGCTGCCTTACGCATGATTATCGATGAAAAGAAAACAGTAAAACACTTGAAGTTTGATTGGTAAATGGCTAAAGAAGTTACTTACGAAGAGATTGTCCGCAACTTAAAAAATGAAGTCTATTCTCCCATCTATTTTCTGATGGGAGAAGAAGATTATTACATCGACCGTATATCCGATTACCTCGTAAATCATGCGCTCACAGAGACTGAAAAGGAGTTTAATCTGACTGTTCTGTATGGAGCAGACACAGACATTGCAACGGTTATCAATGCAGCCAAACGTTACCCCATGATGTCTAAATACCAGGTAGTGGTAGTAAAAGAGGCTCAGCATTTACGTAATATAGAAGAGCTGACTTACTATCTCCAGAAACCTTTAGCGTCAACTATTCTGGTCTTTTGCTACAAGCATGGAGCATTAGACAGAAGAAAAAAAATTACAGCCGAAATAGAAAAAGCCGGAGTACTCTTTGAATCGAAGAAACTAAAGGAAGCTCAGCTGCCAGGCTTTATTTCTTCCTATCTGAAAAGAAAACAGGTAGAAATAGAGCCGAAGGCATCCGAAATGATGGCTGAATTTGTAGGAGCAGACTTAAATAGAATGGCGGGAGAATTGGAAAAATTAATTATCACTCTTCCGGCCGGACAAAAGCGTATTACCCCTGAGCTGATTGAACGAAACATTGGCATAAGTAAAGACTACAACAACTTCGAATTACGGAATGCTTTAATAGCAAAGGACGTCTTAAAAGCGAATCTGATAGTAAAATATTTTGAAGAAAATCCCAAGAATAATCCATTGCAGGTGACCTTGGCTGTTTTATTTAATTTCTTTGCAAATCTTATGCTCGCTTACTATGCACCGGAAAAAACAGATCAGGGAATCGCAGCTCAACTTGGCCTTCGTTCACCCTGGCAATCCAAAGATTATATGATAGCAATGCAAAAATACAGCGGAGTTAAAGTAATGCAGATTATTGGGGCAATCCGCGAATGCGATGCTAAATCCAAAGGCATAGGCAATCCTTCTACGCCCGATGGAGAACTGCTACGAAGTCTGGTCTATATGATCTTGCACTAACTCCTAAAGTTGCTTCCAGCAGACATCGAAAAGAAACTAAAAAAAGAAGCTTTATAAAGCTTTTCATATCCACTAGACACTGTTATCGATCTGCAATTTTAACAGCTAAAATAAACAAAAGAAAGACTCTTTTAATCTTCCTTTTTGTACAATAAGTCCTATACAAAGATCCCTCTTTCCTTTTAATCGGAAAGGGGGATTTTTACATAAGACAAACATCAGAAACATAACACTTCCCATCTCATATTTCTTGTCTTTGCATGATAGAATCCTCTCTCTCTACGCTATTGCAAATCCATCATGTATAATAGCCTTTAAAAACTCTTTTAAAATTCATAGAACGGAAATACAAAAGGAAATACACTAATTTTTTATAATATTTATAGATACCCCAATATCATATAGGCAAATATTTCATCATTTACATTACACAATAAAATATTTAAAGGCGAATTGCAGAAATTTAGGCAGGAATTTCATAAGTAGAACTAACTATATGTATCATATAGACCATCAAAAATACGGCAAATTTACTCACAACTTGATTACGCCACACAAAAACGGCCGTTTTATGAGGTTTTCCGATCTTATAGTTCACACATCCTCTTACATGCATTTTCAATTTTATATAGGGTATATCTTCGTAAACGAAAAGAGCATGGACATACAATACTAAAGTAGACATAGGATATAAAACTGCTAATCCTTTCACCTCACAATACAAATGTAATACACATTAATCAATATTACATTTGTAATGATATACAAATATAGTATTATGCTATACAAACGTATATATAATTGTATATTTCTTTATTATTTCACAATAATAGAGTAGGGGATACCTTTTTATATACATGTATATTTGTATTACTTTATTATTGTACATGTATATTTATTCCATGACGCATAACTATATTTATATTCTATGAACCAATATCTTACAAAAATAAAGTAAAGCTTATATACACGAATTAACATTTATTATGTCTGTATTTATACTATAAAATAGAAATTAAACCCAGTCAATTATTAATACATCTATATGCCAAATTGTTAATGTAAATCATTAAAGTTTATTCCAATATATAGCCTTCTCTGTTTACATATATAAATTACACTTGTTAATATGAAGTTTACATTACTAAATTACAACTTTATTTAATTTTATAAACGTATAATTTGCAATATTAAAATCTATCAATTACTTTTGTATATCGAAATTCTTCTAATTCCATTTGTAAATGAAAGACCGTATCGCTCAAATAATGCAAAAAGAAGGACTAAGTAACGTTGAATTTGCAGAAAAGATTGGCATTTCAACTTCTTCTTTATCACATATATTCAACGGGCGCAATAAGCCGAGTTTGGAAGTAGTAATGCGTATACATAAGGCATATCCACATATAAACCTCAATTGGCTGCTTTATGGAGAGGGTCCGATGACGGAAGAATCGCAAGAAGAAAAACCAGAGGCTATTAGCGGAATAGATTTCATGTGGGATAACACCTCAGAAAAGCCCGAAATTGCGGCCAATCCATCAGACGCTTCCGATTTTGGGCAAAAAAACGGGGGTAACAACCCCATTTATCCCACTAAAGAGATTGTACGTGAGGAAATTAAGTATATTGAAAAGCCACATCCAAAAATTACAGAAATCAGGATTTTCTTCGATAACGGAACGTACGAAGTCTTCAAGCCTGATAAATAAGAAAAAGACAGCTGAAAAACGTGACCTGTATCGCAAGCTAACGATACAAGTCACGAAAGGAAACGATACTTGTATCGATAGCTCACGATACAAGTATCGTTTTTGTTTTCTCTATATGTATTTAGGGTAAATTCGCTATCTTTGCAAGTAAAACGAACTTACCCTAATTTTTTATGAAAAAATACATCTTAGATTTAACGGTTACAGAGAACATACGTTTGCATGCCAACTATGTCCTCATTAAATTAACCCAGTCAGATCCATTGCCCGAAATGTTGCCGGGACAATTTGCTGAAATCCGTATAGACGGCTCTAACACTACCTTCTTACGCCGTCCTATTTCCATCAACTACGTAGACCGTCGTACTAATGAAGTTTGGTTCCTCGTACAATTGGTTGGCGATGGTACCCGTAAATTAGCAACTGTAAAACAAGGTGATACTGTAAATGTTGTTTTGCCTTTAGGAAACGGATTCTCAATGCCAGAAACACCAGAAAAGAAAGTCTTACTGATTGGAGGCGGTGTAGGCACAGCTCCTATGTTATATTTAGGAGAGGCCCTTCTTAAAATGGGCTGCAAACCAACTTTCTTGTTAGGTGCCCGTTCCAAAAATGACCTGTTACAATTGGATGAATTTGCTGCATTTGGTGACGTATACACCACTACCGAAGATGGGAGTATGGGAGAAAAAGGATACGTCACTCAGCATAGTGTACTGGCAAACAACAAGTTTGATATGATTTACACTTGTGGACCAAAACCTATGATGATGGCCGTTGCCAAGTATGCCAAATCCAACGATATTGAATGTGAAGTATCTTTGGAAAACACTATGGCATGTGGCGTAGGTGCTTGCCTTTGCTGTGTAGAAAAAACAGATGAAGGACACGTGTGTGTATGTAAAGAAGGTCCGGTATTTAATATAAAGAAACTATTATGGCAGATTTAAGCGTAAACATCGGTAATTTGAAAATGTCGAACCCGGTCATGACTGCATCGGGTACATTTGGATATGGACTTGAGTTCCAGGATTTTGTAGACTTGGAAAAAATTGGAGGTATCATTGTAAAAGGTACTACCTTACACCACCGTGAAGGAAATCCGTATCCTCGTATGGCAGAAACCCCAATGGGAATGCTCAATGCGGTAGGATTACAGAACAAAGGTGTACATTATTTCGTAGATCACATCTACCCGCAAATCAAAGATATCAAGACTAACATGATTGTCAATGTATCGGGATCTCAGGTAGAAGATTATGCTGAAACTGCACGTATCATCAACGAGCTGGAAAATATACCGGCTATTGAATTAAACATCTCATGCCCGAACGTTAAGCAAGGTGGTATGGCCTTCGGAGTAACAGCTCATGGAGCTGCAGAAGTAGTCAGTGCTGTACGAAAAGTATACAATAAGACCCTCATTGTAAAACTGTCTCCCAACGTTACTGATATTACCGAAATTGCCCGTGCTGCAGAAGGCGCCGGAGCAGATAGCGTATCGCTTATCAATACACTTTTGGGTATGGCTATTGATGCAGAAAAACGCAAGCCTATTCTTTCTACCGTTACCGGTGGTATGAGTGGAGCCGCTGTGAAACCTATTGCTTTACGAATGGTATGGCAGGTAGCAAAAGCAGTGAAAATTCCAGTTGTCGGTTTGGGAGGTATCATGAATTGGAAAGATGCAGTAGAATTCCTTTTGGCTGGTGCATCGGCTATTCAGATTGGTACAGCTAACTTTATCGATCCGGCTATCACAGTAAAGGTAGCAGAAGGTATCGATGATTACCTGAACCGTCATGGATATTCATCAGTACGCGACATTATCGGAGCATTAGAAGTATAAGAAAATATTTTACAATATTTGCTTTATAAAAGAATAAGCTCTGCATCCGCTTTTATGACAGGATGCAGAGCTTACTTTTTATGGCCAAAAGAAGAAAGCTCTGCATCTTCATTTTGACAACCTCTTATTTTTGTAAAGATTATTTCCCTTCCAGCAAGTCCGGACGCAAACGCTGTGTACGCTCTAAGGATTGCTGAAATTCCCACTCACGTATTTTTGCTTCATGACCGGATAAAAGAATATCAGGCACTTTCCAGCCATTGTACTCCGCCGGACGGGTATAGACTGGAGGAGCCAGTAAATTATCCTGAAAAGAATCAGACAAAGCCGACTGCTCATCGGATATTACACCCGGGATAATACGTACAATCGAATCGGCAATCACAGCAGCTGCCAGTTCTCCTCCCGTGAGCACGTAATCGCCAATACTGATTTCTTTCGTAATAAAATGTTCGCGGATACGATAATCAATTCCTTTGAAATGCCCGCAGAGAATTATCAGATTCTGAGTCATCGATAACGTGTTTGCCATCTTCTGATTAAACTGCTCTCCATCGGGAGTAGTAAAAATCACCTCATCGTAATGACGCTCTGCCTTCAATGCCGAAATACATCGGTCGATAGGCTCTATCTTCATCACCATACCTGCACATCCGCCAAAGGGATAATCATCTACTTTCCGATAGCGGTCGTAAGCATAATCACGCAAATTGTGAATATGAATTTCGGCAATACCTTTCTTCTGCGCCCGGCTCATGATAGAATAATTGAAAAAACCTTCTATCATTTCCGGCAAAACCGTTATAATATCTATTCTCATAATGTCTTGTTATTTTTTGCAAAAGTAAGAATATTCCGGCGTACCCACATCTCCCCAAACTACATTTTTGCTATTTTTGCACGAAACATCATTCAAAAACATCATGACTGAAATAGAAAGAATAGACCAACTACGCGAAGAGTTGCATCTTCATAACTACAATTACTATGTTTTGAACGCCCCGGAAATTTCAGATATCGAATTCGATAAACTGATGCGAGAGCTACAGGATCTGGAAGCCAAACATCCGGAGCATTCCGATGAGAACTCTCCGAGCATGCGCGTAGGAAGTGATATCAATAAAAATTTCACCCAGGTGGAGCACAAGTATCCGATGTTATCATTGGGAAATACATATTCGGAAGCCGAAGTAACCGACTTTTATGAACGGGTCAGCAAATCTTTGAATGAAGAATTTGAAATCTGTTGCGAAATGAAATTCGACGGGACTTCTATTTCTTTAACCTATGAAAACGGAAAGTTGGTACGTGCCGTAACACGTGGTGATGGAGTGAAAGGAGACGATGTCACAGACAACGTTAAAACCATCCGCAGCATCCCTTTGGTATTACATGGTAATGATTATCCTCAAAACTTTGAAATACGCGGTGAAATTCTGATGCCATGGGATGTATTCGAGAAATTAAACCGCGAACGTGAAGCACGTGAAGAACCGCTTTTTGCCAATCCTCGCAATGCTGCATCGGGTACTTTAAAATCTCAAAACTCTGCAGTAGTGGCTAGCCGGCAATTGGATGCTTATCTTTACTATCTGTTAGGCGAGAATCTGCCTTGTGACGGACATTATGAAAACCTTCAAAAAGCGGCCGAATGGGGATTTAAAATATCTCATATCACTCGTAAAGTACGGACTTTGGATGAGGTCTTCGAATTTATCAAATACTGGGATATAGAACGAAAGAATTTACCTGTTGCAACCGACGGTATTGTCTTAAAGGTAAACTCTCTGCGTCAACAACGGAATTTGGGATATACAGCCAAATCGCCCCGATGGGCTATTGCCTACAAGTTTCAGGCCGAACAGGCTCTTACAAAACTCATCAAGGTAACGTATCAGGTAGGACGTACAGGTGCTATCACACCAGTAGCTAACCTTGAGCCTGTACAACTCTCAGGAACTGTAGTGCGCCGGGCTTCTTTGCACAATGCAGATATTATTGCTTCGCTAGACTTACATGTAGGCGATATGGTATATGTAGAAAAAGGAGGAGAGATCATCCCTAAGATTACAGGGGTAGATGCAGCTTCACGCAAACCTGATAGTGAAAAGATAACTTTCATTACTCACTGTCCGGAATGTGGAAGCAAATTGGTACGTTATGAAGACGAAGCAGCTCATTATTGTACAAACGAAACGGCTTGCCCTCCACAAATCAAAGGGAAAATAGAGCATTTCATCAGTCGCAAAGCGATGAATATAGAAGGACTTGGACCGGAAACTGTAGACCTGTTTTACCAGGAAGGAATGATACACAATGTAGCTGACCTTTATCATCTGCAGGCTACAGATATCTGCCGATTGGAAAGAATGGGCGAAAAATCAGCAGAAAACATTATACAAGGTATCTTACGTTCAAAGGAAGTACCTTTCGAAAGAGTTTTGTTTGCTCTTGGCATTCGCTTTGTAGGCGAAACTGTAGCAAAGAAAATTGCCAAAGCCTTCCGGTCTATTGATGCATTGATGTCTGCAACTCTTGACGACTTAATTCATGTGGATGAAATAGGAGAAAAGATAGCCCAAAGTATCTTGCTATATTTTACAAATGAGAAGAATCGTGCTTTGATCGAACGCCTTCGCGAAGCTGGTCTGAAACTGGAAGCTGATGAAACAGACTATTCAGGCTACACAGATAAGCTACAAGGTAAATCTATAGTTATCAGTGGAGTTTTTGCTCATCATTCACGTGATGAATACAAAGAGATGATTGAAAAACATGGAGGAAAAAATGTTGGAAGCATTTCCAAGAAAACTAGTTTCGTGTTGGCGGGAGAGAATATGGGTCCCAGTAAGCTAGAAAAAGCTCAGAAATTAGGCATAACAATTCTCAATGAAGATGAATTTTTAGCCATGATTAACTAAAAGCAGGCTTTTTAAAAGCAAAAAGATAATAAAAATAATAATTCAATAGAAAATATTCGTATTTTTGCATTTTGTACAAGAGTTTATAATTCATTTATGATACGAAGAAGACTTAGCGGAATGGGAGTAGCTCTGATAACTCCTTTCAATGAAGACGGAAGTGTAGACTACGACGCACTTATCAGATTAGTAGAATATCAAGTTCAAAACGGCATAGACTTTCTCTGCGTATTGGGAACTACAGCCGAAACCCCGACACTTACCGCTGATGAGAAAAAGAAAATAAAGCAGGTCATTATTGAACGCGTTAATGGGCGTGTACCTATTTTATTAGGTATCGGAAGTAATTGTACGCAAACTGTAGTAGACACATTGAAAAACGATGATTTTACAGGGGTAGATGCAGTTTTGGTTTCTGTACCTTATTATAATAAGCCCTCACAAGAAGGTATTTACCAGCATTATAAAGCGATTGCAGAAGCGACCCAATTACCGATCGTGCTTTATAATGTACCAGGTCGTACAGGGGTAAACATGACAGCTGCTACAACCCTTCGCCTTGCACGTGATTTTCAAAACATTGTAGCAATTAAGGAGGCTTCTGGAGACATTACACAAATGGATGATATCATTAAGAACAAACCTGAAAATTTTGATGTTATCTCTGGTGATGATGGTATTACCTTCCCATTAATCACATTGGGAGCTGTAGGAGTAATCTCAGTTATCGGAAATGCTTTTCCACGCGAATTCAGCCGTATGACACGTTTAGCTTTAGCTGGTGATTATGCGAATGCCCTAACTATTCACCATAAATTTACAGAGCTGTTTAAGCTTTTATTCGTTGATGGTAATCCTGCCGGAGTAAAAGCCATGCTAAACATGATGGGAATGATTAAGAACCGTCTTCGTTTACCATTAGTTCCTACACGAATTACAACTTTCGAAGAAATGCGTAGAATTTTGGATGAACTAAAAATCAAATGCTAAAGCAATTCACTTTTAATATAAGAAAGCCAGAATTTTTTCTGAAATTCTGGCTTTCTTATTTATTTGGAAATTTCCGTTCACTTCATTTTTAATCTTAATTTTCTTTTGAAAAGGGAAGATATTAATGGAAATACTGATAACAATAATTAAACATAATACCAATTATAACTTAATATTATTGAGACATAAATGTAAAAATAAAAACAGGACTCGAAATGTAACTCTATTTTCTTCTATTTGCAGATCATCAAGTTTAATTTCCATCTACATTCATATAGTTTGCCAAATATCCATCTGGTATCATTACATTTATTACCCAATAATTGATGCTACATTAATATTCACAAAAGCACCACCAGTAATAAACAAAAATATCCCTTTTAAAAGGTTATAGGAAGCAAATTACCGTCACCTATAACCTCTAAAAGGGATATTTATATTATTGCTACTCTCATAATGAGATAGCTTTAATTCATATTAATAACCTAATTCTTTTTCCAAAGCATCGTATTCTGCTTTATTCAACTTCCAATAGATATTCAACAAGAACTGACCCCATAATTGTTTGTTATCCGGTTTCAATTCTTTTGCTTTTTCATAGAAAGGTTTAGCTTTTTCGTACAATTCCTTAATTTTAGCTTCATTTGTAGCATATTTAGGATCATCCATAGACAGTTTAGAATTTTCTTCTACGATAACCTGTGCTGGGAAGAAATAACAATCTCCAATCTTAGAATAAGCTTCTGCCTTATAATCACTTTCCTGAGCAATTATTTCATTAAATGTTTTGATAGCAGCTTCATAATCCTGTTTTGTATACTGCAGTACACCTTTTACATACAAGAAATATGGGCTTGGATTTTTAGCAAGAATTGCGTCAATCTGAGTCAAACCTTCATCTACTTTATTCTTCTGAATATAGTAATCCATCAAGTTTGCTACGAAATATTCCTGAGTTGGGAATTTTTCTACACCTTCTTTGATTGTAGCCAACCACTGTACTGAATCAGCAGCTTCTTCACTCTTATACAACTCAGCCAAAGCCCACAATGCTCTGAAACCTTCTTCCTTGTGCTCTTTACCTACAGCTGCATATTTGATTACTGCATCTTTATCCTTGATTGAGTAAGCAGCATATGTAGCGTATGCAGCATAGAAAGGAACTAAAGTATCATTTTTTACGGCATCTTCTGTTTCGAAAATAGGATTCTTAGAAGTGTCAATATACAATCCCAAGATTTTCACTGCATTAGCATAATCGCCATTATTCAAAGCAGTACCACCCAATACATACATATTTTCACGTACGCTAGGATCGGCCAAAACCTTTATAATTTTCTTTCTCAATTTAGGTTTCTTTTGTTCACCGCTTTTTACTTTAGCCTGCTCAATTTCATCACACTTCAAATAGTATTCGTACATTTTAGCAATACTATTTCCCAATTTCAATGTATCTACTGGGCTGTCGCTTGGCAAACCATTTCTCAAGAAATACAATTTTTGATTTTCTCCATCATAAATAGATTTCTGAAAATCACCAGCCAACTTCCAAGTTTCTGGATCATTAGCAGTAGATGGATCAACCAAAGCTGGTTCCAAAATTTCAGCTGCTTTTACGGGGTCACTCTTTGCAGATTTCGCTTCCTTCACAACGCTTTCCTGAGCGTTGGCTGCATATACAGAAAACAATAAAGCAGCTGCACTTAATAATACTTTTTTCATAATTGTGTTTTTAATTTAGTAATACAATTTTTCGTTTTAGTTTTTGTCTATATGCTCTTCATTCTGTTCTGGTAATACCTGTTCCGAAGAAGATTCAGCAACACTTTCTTCCTCAGCTTCAGAAGTAACCTTACAAACAGAACCTATCTGATCATTTCGCTTTTCAAGGTCAATCAGACGAACTCCTTGAGTAGCACGACCCATTATACGAACTTCGGCTACTTTCAGACGAATAGTAATACCAGACTTGTTGATAATCATCAAATCATTTTCATCTGTTACTGATTTAATGGCAACCAATTCACCTGTCTTATCCGTAATATTCAGAGTTTTCACGCCCTTACCACCTCGATTCGTTTTACGGTAATCTTCAATATCAGAACGTTTTCCATATCCATTCTCAGAAACAACCATAATTGTTTCTTTCTGAGGATCTTTAATACAAATCATTCCTATTACCTCGTCTTTTCCATCCTCATCCAGTGTAATACCACGTACACCAGTAGCTGTACGTCCCATTTCACGCACTGCACTTTCATGGAAACGGATGGCACGACCATTGCGGTTCGCAATTACAATTTCATTGTTACCGTTTGTCATACGAACTTCAATTACGCGGTCGTCTTCACGTATAGTAATTGCATTAACTCCATTCTGACGTGGACGAGAATATTGTTCCAACAGTGTTTTCTTAATAACACCATTCTTTGTACAGAACAATACATAATGACTATTGATAAACTCTGTATCATTCAAATTCTTCACACGCAGATAAGCTGTTACCATATCATCAGCATCAATATTCAGCAAGTTCTGAATAGCACGTCCCTTCGATGTCTTATTGCCCTCCGGAATTTCATATACCTTCAGCCAGTAACATCTACCTTTCTGCGTAAAGAACATCATCGTATTATGCATTGTAGCAGGATAGATGTGTTCGATGAAATCCTCGTCACGAGTTTCACTACCTTTCGAACCTACTCCCCCACGATTTTGGGCACGGAATTCAGAAAGTGGTGTACGTTTGATGTATCCCAAATGAGAAATTGTAATAACCATCTCATCATCTGCATAGAAATCTTCCGGATTAAATTCTTCCGAAGCATAGACAATTTCCGAACGACGTTTGTCACCGTACTTTTCTTTCACTTCTATCAATTCATCCTTAATGACTTTCTTACACAACTCATCATTAGTCAAGATTTCTTCGTAATATTGAATTTGCTTCATCAGTTCCTCATATTCAGCATGCAACTGATCCTGCATCAAACCAGTCAACTGGCGCAAACGCATTTCTACGATAGCACGTGCCTGAATTTCAGACAACTGGAAGCGTGCCATCAAATTAGATATAGCCTCATTAGGAGTTTTGGCCGCACGAATAATACGAATTACTTCATCAATATTATCCGATGCAATAATCAAACCTTCCAAAATATGAGCGCGTTCCTTCGCCTTACGCAAATCAAACTGTGTACGACGAATAACCACTTCATGGCGGTGTTCTACAAACAGACGAATTAAATCCTTCAGATTCAGCAGCTTAGGCCGTCCGTGTACTAATGCAATATTGTTTACACCAAATGAGGTCTGCAATGCAGTCATCTTGAACAATTTGTTCAATACTACACTAGCGTTGGCATCACGTTTTACATCAATTACGATGCGCATACCTTCACGGTCGGATTCATCGTTTACATACGAAATACCTTCAATTTTCTTTTCGTTTACCAAAGAAGCAATATTTTCAATCAGCTCCTTCTTATTTACGTTATAAGGTATTTCATTAACGATAATTTTATCGTGTGTAGGGTGTGATTCTATATCTGTTTTGGCACGCATCACCACACGTCCCCTACCGGTTTCGTATGCATCACGTACCCCACTGATTCCATAAATGTATCCTCCAGTCGGGAAGTCCGGTGCTTTTACATATTGCATCAGGCCGTCTACATCTATTTCATTATTATCGATATAAGCAACACAAGCGTCAATAACCTCTGCCAAATTATGTGTAGGCATATTGGTAGCCATACCCACAGCAATTCCAGATGCTCCATTTACCAAAAGATTCGGAATACGGGTTGGCATCACAGTTGGTTCCTGTAAGGTATCATCAAAGTTATTCTGGAAGTCCACAGTTTCTTTATAAAGATCCTGCATCATCTCTTCACCTATTTTTTTCAGACGAGCTTCCGTATAACGCATGGCAGCAGGACTATCACCATCAACCGAGCCGAAGTTACCCTGTCCATCTACCAACGGATAACGCATTGCCCAATCCTGAGCCATACGTACCAATGCACCGTACACAGAAGAGTCTCCATGCGGATGATATTTACCTAATACCTCACCTACGATTCTCGCAGACTTTTTATATGGTTTGTCTGAAGTATTTCCCAGTTCCATCATTCCGTACAAAATACGGCGATGCACAGGCTTAAAACCATCTCTTACATCTGGGAGGGCGCGTGCTACGATTACAGACATAGAGTAGTCGATGTACGACGACTTCATTTCCTCTTCGATGTTGATTTTTATAATTCTGTCTTGCTCTTGCATTTAAATTAAATTTATTATTATATCTCTTTAGTTCGATTGTTAAAAACCATGCTAAAGTACGACTTTTTATTGAATTGGCAAAACAAAAGCTCCAAGTTTTAAGAAGCATTCTATTTTTCAAAAGAAGAAAGAAAAACACTGTTTACGAACATAAAAAAGAACTTCCACCATAAAAAACACGTACAATATACACATTCTTTCCTACCCCGAAAATCTCGTTGCATAACAAACCACTTCATTCTAAATCATTTAAACATCTACACATAGAAAGTAAACAAAAGAGCCACTACACGAAGATTAAACAATCAAAAAATTAACTTTCAGAACATAAAAACGCAATTTTCAAATTACAGCAAAAAAAACAACAAAATGGCACACTATTTGTTAAATACAAATAATAGAACTTTGGTTCTATATTTATAATGTATATTTGCACATTGGAGAAACATGAATTTTATGGACAATCAAAATCAATTTACGCCACGAGTATCCGATATCATAGTATACAGCAAAGAGGAAGCCAACCGACTACGTAACAAGTATATCACCCCAGAACATTTGTTACTAGGTGTAATACGTGAAGGTACAGGAAAGGCTATTGAAATTTTACAAGATTTATACATTGATTTGAAAACTGTAAAGAAGGAACTTGAAGCCTCTTTGCGCGAAGAAGTTGATGAAACAGATACATACAACGAGAACATTGGTTTCAACGATCTTACAGCCAAGCTGCTTAAAATGAGTCTATTGGAGTCTCGCCTTATGAAATGTAAGTTCGCTGACACAGAACATATTTTATTAGCAATTATGAGAGAAAGCCAAAGCAAAGCATGTCAAATATTAGAAGAACATGAAGTTACTTATCAGAAAATAAGAGATCGTCTTATTCCTAAATCAGAACCTCAAAGTGGTCTTGATTTTGGAGAAGAAGAGGAAGAAGAGGAAGGAATCCGCCGACATGGAAACGAGAACAACTCCCCTTTTGAATCTGATACACAACAAACTACCCGTACCCGCCAACAAAAACCTACTAACGACACCCCTGTACTCGATTCATTCGGTACCGACATGACAAAAGCCGCTTCAGAAGGCAAACTAGATCCGGTAGTAGGACGCGAAAAGGAAATTGAACGTTTAGCACAGATTCTAAGCCGAAGAAAGAAAAACAACCCTATTCTGATAGGCGAACCGGGAGTCGGTAAATCTGCCATTGTAGAAGGACTGGCATTACGCATTGTGGAAAAGAAAGTATCACGTATCCTGTTCGACAAACGCGTGATAGCCCTTGATATGACTGCCGTTGTAGCAGGAACCAAATACCGCGGACAGTTTGAAGAGCGAATCCGTTCTATCCTTAATGAGTTGAAAAAGAACCCGGATATCATCTTGTTTATCGACGAAATCCACAATATTGTAGGTGCAGGATCTGCTGCCGGTTCTATGGATGCAGCCAATATGCTGAAACCGGCGTTAGCCCGAGGAGAAATACAATGTATCGGTGCTACTACATTGGACGAATACAGACAAAATATCGAAAAAGACGGAGCTTTAGAGCGACGCTTCCAAAAAGTATTAGTAGAGCCTACTACTCCCGAAGAGACATTGCAGATTCTGAAAAATATTAAGGAAAAATACGAAGAGCATCACAACGTAAACTATACAGAGGAAGCCCTTGAGGCATGTGTCAAATTGGCAGACCGCTATATAACCGACCGCAACTTCCCCGACAAAGCGATTGATGCTTTGGATGAAGCAGGTTCACGTGTGCATCTGACCAATATCACCGCGCCCAAAGAACTGGAAGAGCAGGAAAAGCTGATTGAAGAAACCCGTAACCATAAAAACGAGGCAGTACGTTTACAGAACTTCGAATTAGCTGCCAGTTTCCGGGATCAGGAAAAGAAATATATAGAGAAACTGGAGGAGATGAAGCATGCGTGGGAAGAGAGCTTGAAGGGAAACCGAGAAACAGTAGACGAAACACAGATAGCAGATGTTGTTTCAATGATGTCTGGTATCCCGGTACAACGCATGGCACAAGCCGAAGGAATCAAGCTTCGTGGAATGAAAGAGGAGTTGCTGTCTAAAGTCATTGCACAGGATAAAGCCGTAGACACCCTGGTGAAAGCTATCCGCCGAAGCCGTGTTGGACTGAAAGACCCTAACAAGCCTATAGGAACATTTTTGTTCTTAGGACCTACCGGTGTAGGTAAGACACACTTGGCCAAGGAATTATCTAAACTTATGTTTGGCTCTGCCGATGCACTGATTCGTATCGATATGAGCGAGTACATGGAAAAATTTACAGTGTCTCGTCTTGTAGGAGCTCCTCCGGGATACGTAGGCTACGAAGAAGGTGGACAACTGACAGAGAAAGTACGACGCAAACCCTACTCCATCGTATTGCTGGATGAAATAGAGAAAGCGCACTCCGATGTATTCAATCTTCTACTTCAGGTAATGGATGAAGGAAGACTGACCGACAGTTACGGACGGACAGTGGATTTTAAAAATACAGTTATTATTATGACTTCCAACATTGGCACCCGTCAACTTAAGGAGTTTGGAAAAGGTATTGGATTTGCAGCCCAAACACGCATCGACGAAAAAGAGCATTCACGCAGCGTAATCACCAAAGCACTCAATAAATCGTTTGCTCCGGAATTCATCAATCGTTTGGACGAAATCATCACTTTCGACCAGCTGGATATAGAAGCACTCCAGAAAATTGTCGAAATTGAATTAAAAGGGCTATATAAACGTATTGAAAATCTGGGATATAAGCTTTCTATCGACGAAGAAGCAAAGCGCTACGTAGCTTCTCAAGGATATGATGTACAATTTGGTGCACGTCCTTTGAAACGGTCTATCCAAAACAATCTGGAAGATGGTTTGGCCGAACTGATACTGAATGAAGACCCTCAAAGCGGTGATACATTACATGTTTACATGGATGAAAACGGAAAAGAAATCCGCATGAAGGTAGAGAAATAAGTTTTATTGGCTTGAATACAGACAAAATGTCAGACGATATTCGTCTGGCATTTTTTTTGCGATAAATACCACGTAAATTAGAAAACATAATAATTAAAACTTATTAAAGATATGCAGAAAGGTAACATTGGGGTTACTACTGAAAACATATTCCCCATCATCAAAAAGTTCTTGTACAGCGATCATGAAATATTTCTTCGCGAATTAGTATCAAATGCCGTAGATGCAACCCAAAAGTTGAAAACATATGCTTCTAAAGGTGAATTCAAAGGAGAAATGGGCAATCTTACCATCCATGTAAAGGTAGACAAGGAAACAATTACCATTTCGGATAGAGGTATTGGTCTGACAGCTGAAGAAATCGAAAAATACATCAACCAGATTGCATTCTCAGGTGCCAACGATTTCCTTGAAAAATATAAAGACGATGCCAATGCCATTATCGGACACTTTGGTTTGGGATTCTACTCAGCATTCATGGTAGCCAAAAAAGTAGAAATCGTAACTAAATCTTATAAAGAAGGGGCACAAGCTGTAAAATGGACTTGTGACGGAAGTCCTGAGTTTACACTGGAAGAAACCGAAAAGGCAGACCGAGGTACAGATATTATCCTGTATATTGACGATGATTGCAAAGAATTCCTTGAAGAATCTCGTATTCAGGGATTGCTGAATAAATACTGCCGTTTCTTAGCCGTACCGGTAGCATTTGGAAAGAAGAAGGAATGGAAAGACGGAAAGCAGGTAGAAACAGAAGAAGATAATCTGATAAACGATACATGCCCTATTTGGACTAAAAAGCCAAGCGAACTGCAAGACGAAGACTACAAAAAGTTCTACCGTGACTTGTATCCAATGTCGGACGAACCTTTGTTCTGGATTCATCTGAATGTAGACTATCCATTCAACCTGACTGGAGTGCTGTACTTCCCGAAAATCAAGAGCAATATTGATTTACAGAAGAACAAAATCCAATTGTACTGCAATCAAGTATATGTAACTGATTCTGTAGAAGGTATTGTACCCGACTTCCTGACACTGCTTCATGGAGTAATCGATTCTCCGGATATTCCGCTGAACGTATCACGTTCTTACCTGCAAAGCGATTCGAATGTGAAGAAAATCTCTACCTATATCACTAAAAAAGTAGCAGACCGCTTGCAGTCTATCTTTAAGAACGACCGCAATGAGTTTGAATCAAAATGGGATGACTTAAAGATTTTCATCAACTACGGAATGCTTACTCAGGAAGATTTCTATGAGAAAGCAAACAAGTTTGCCCTACTCAAGGATACAGACGGAAAATATTATACATTCGAAGAGTATCAGACGCTGATTAAAGACAACCAGACAGATAAAGAAGGAAACCTTATTTATTTGTATGCAACCAATAAAGACGACCAGTATACTTACATTGATAGTGCAAAGAACAAAGGCTACAACGTATTAATTATGGATGGTCAGCTTGATGTTCCTATGATTAATATGTTGGAACAGAAGTTGGAAAAGAGTCGTTTCACTCGTGTAGACAGCGATGTAATCGACCGTCTGATTGTGAAAGAAGAGCAAAAAGGCGAAGAACTGGCTGCTGATAAACGTGAAATGCTGGCAACTGTATTCAAAGGACAACTTCCTAAGGTACAGAAAACAGAATTCCATGTAGAAACTCAAGCCATGGGAGAAACTGCAGCTCCGATTATCATTACTCAGGCCGAATATATGCGACGTATGAAAGAAATGGCTTCTATACAGCCAGGTATGAGTTTCTATGGAGAAATGCCGGATATGTTCAACCTTGTATTGAACAGCGACCACAAACTGATTAAACAAGTACTGGAAAATGCAGAAAGTTCTTGTTCTGAACAGTTGGTTCCTGTTGAATCGGAAATTGCGATGTTGAAACTGCGTCAAAGCGAGTTGCACAAAGCACATGAAGGCAAAAAAGACGAAGAAATTCCAACAAGCGAAAAAGACGAACTGAACAACATTGACAAGAAACTGGAAGAACAGAAAAACCAGAAAGATTCAATCATCAGTACTTATGCAGCAGGAAATAAGGTTGTACATCAGTTGATAGACCTGGCACTGCTTCAAAACAATATGCTGAAAGGAGAAGCTCTGACCAATTTTGTAAAACGAAGCATTGAAATGATTTAACAATATTCGTTTTGTGATATAAAGCATAAGAAAGACTAAGGTAAATCCCCTTACTTGATATGATATCTGTATTATCATGCTCAAGCAAGGGGATTTTTTTATCGTCTTTAATAAAAACCCGACATTATTTGATGTCTGAATCACTTTTTCACTATCTTTGGAAGAAACGTTGTAACTTACATTTTCCGAATGAAAAAAATACTCTATATTTTTTGTTGCCTGATACTATGCACATATTCTCTTAAAGCCCAAAAAGTTGGACTGGTATTAAGTGGTGGTGGAGCCAAAGGAATCACCCACATTGGTATTATCCGTGCTTTAGAGGAAAACAATATTCCGATAGACTATATTACAGGCACCTCCATGGGAGCGATTGTCGGTTCACTCTATGCAATGGGATACTCTCCCGACGACATGGAAAAGCTTTTAAAATCGGACGACTTCAAACGCTGGTATTCGGGTAACATTGAAGAAAAATACATTTACTATTTCAAACGAAACGCCCCAACTCCCGAATTTATAAACATACGAGTATCTCTTAAGAACCCCTTAAATAAGGTAAAAACACAGTTTTTGCCTCCCAGTGTAGTGGATCCTACACAAATGAATATTGCTTTTTTAGAGCTTTTCGGACAAGCGACAGCTTCTTGCCAGGGTGACTTCGACAAACTGTTTGTCCCTTTTCGCTGTGTAGCTTCGGATGTATACAATAAACGTCCGATTATCTTCCGAAAAGGAGATTTAGGGGATGCAGTCCGCGCCTCCATGAGTTTTCCTGCCATGTTTAAGCCCATTGAAATCGATTCTGTGTTAGCATATGACGGAGGTATCTACAATAATTTCCCTGTCAATATCATGACTGAAGACTTCCACCCGGATATTATCATAGGAAGTGTAGTCAGCTCCAATCCCGGAAAACCTGAATTGGGCAATATTATGGGACAACTTGAAAATATGATCATGCAAAAGACAGACTATACCCTTCCCGATTCGCTGGGTATTCTGATGACTTTTAAATACACAGACGTCAACTTAATGGACTTTAAGCGTTTTGACGAACTGCACGATATCGGATACAACCGTACTATCCAACTGATGGATTCTATTAAATCCCGTATTTCCCGCCGCACCAATTACAGACAATTGGAACGCAAACGTATGGTATACAAAAATTACATGCCCGAACTTCGCTTTCGGAAAATTATAATCCATGGTGGTAATGAACAGCAGAAAAAATATATTGCCAAAGAATTTCATTCCTCAGAGAATGAAATTTTTTCTCTGGAAGATTTTCGTGTAGGATATTTCCGGTTAATGTCGGACAATATGATATCTGAAATCATTCCCCATGCAATATACAACAGTTCTGACCATACTTTCGATCTTGACTTAAAAATTACCATGGCAGATGATCTTTCTCTTCGTGTAGGGGGAAATATAGCCTCCAATGGCTCCAATCAGATCTATGCGGGTGCTACTTATTATAACCTGAACAATTATGCGAAAGAACTTTCATTAGACGGACATTTAGGTCAGATTTATAACAGCATACAAATTGCAGGAAGACTGGACCTCCCTACCCATCTGCCTACATCCTGCCGTCTGGTAGCTTCACTATCCTCTTTTGATTATTTTAAGCAGGAAAAACTATTCACTACTGGAAGTACGGCCGTATTCAATAAAAAGAAAGAAGATTTTGTCAAGCTCTTTGTTTCTTTTCCCTTTTTAAGCAGACAAAAGGCTGAGTTTGGTATAGGTATAGCCAAATTGCAAGACCAATACTTCCAAACCAACGTGATAGATTTTAATAATGCCCAACACGACCGTAGCCGCTACACTATTTTTGGCGGTTCAGTAGCTTTAGACGGAAACACATTGAACAGCCGGCAATATGCAACCGAAGGACGCAGAGAAAGACTTGTTGCGCAAATCTATACCGGCACAGAACGTTATCGGGCGGGAACAGAAGCATCCGACCCATACAAAGGAAGCTATAAGTATATCCAGTCGTGGTTGCAATTGTCGTACGAAATGGAACGTTACTTCCCTTTAACATCGAAGTTTTCTTTGGGAAATTACATCAAGGCCTATTACTCTTCCCGAAACTTCAGTCACAACTATACGGCTACTATGATGCAAGCTGGAGAGTTTGCCCCAACTGCACATAGTAAAATTACCTACAACGAAGCTTTCCGGGCTAATCAGTTTATCGGCGCGGGTATCATGCCGGTGTATCAAATTACTCCGGTTTTCCAAGTTCGTACAGAAATCTACGGATTTGCCCCCATATTCCCTATAGAAAGAGACCAATCTTCGAATGCTACTTATGGAAATTTATTTCATCGGATAGAATATATGGGAGAATTATCTTTAGTGGTTAAGTTACCTTTCGGGGCTATCAGCGCCTATCTAAACCACTATAGCTCACCATCTAAGAACTGGAATATAGGTATTACATTAGGATGGCAAATATTCAATTCACGATTCATGGACTAAAAAAGTTCACAAAAAAGTTGCCCTAATATTTGGATATGTCATAAGAAGTCCATACCTTTGCACCCGTCAAACAAAAAGATATGGCCGCGTAGCTCAACTGAATAGAGTAGCTGACTACGGATCAGCCGGTTACAGGTTTGAATCCTGTCGCGGTCACTCTTCTTTGAAATGACAGTTTTAGAGTTTGGTCGCGTAGCTCAACTGAATAGAGTAGCTGACTACGGATCAGCCGGTTACAGGTTTGAATCCTGTCGCGATCACTCTTCTTTGAAATGATTGAAAGTTTTGGCCGCGTAGCTCAACTGAATAGAGTAGCTGACTACGGATCAGCCGGTTACAGGTTTGAATCCTGTCGCGGTCACTCTTTCTGGAAATGATTTATGTTTGGCCGCGTAGCTCAACTGAATAGAGTAGCTGACTACGGATCAGCCGGTTACAGGTTTGAATCCTGTCGCGGTCACAAAAGAAACCACCTCAAATTTATTTTGAAGTGGTTTCTTTTTTTAGTATCAGATTAAGCGATTTGAATATTTCCCCTAAAATAAGATTGTCCCAATCCAATTTAACTGCAGAAAAAATACGACTCATTATCATGAATACGAATTCATGATTCTATTTACCCATTAGAATCGACGACGTCGGCTATACAACCGCCCACGTTGAATGTACAGACAACGACGACAACTCTGCAATCAACGACGGGAATTAAAGCTCTCTACACTCCTTATCACCTGTCTATTCCTGATCCATCATTATCTGCCAGGAAAGGCAGTAAAGACAAAACAAAAAGGCCACCCCAAAATTGAGATGACCTTTTCCTATAATTTCTTCTACTGATTTTAGACTGAAGCTTGTTCTTCTTTCAGAATGGCAATAGCTTTATCAAGCACTGTGGTATCATCCAACATTACCAAACCTCCATCCGGTCCGGGTTCCAAATGAATACCTACACTTTTACCATCTTTAAAATTGTGTCCTCCAAAAAAGTTACGTACAGTTTCAACACTTATATTTAACTCATCGGCAATACGATGCATACTGCCACTGGGTAATGAATCTTTAATTTTACGAAGTTCATTAAAAGTTATTGTTCTGTTCATAGTAGTCTAAGATTTTTAAGCGTTAAACAGATTAATTGTTAAATCACGATATAAAGTTAGTGAAAGAAAATAAATATCCAAATTAAAAACAGAGATTTTTTAATCTTAGCAATTTACTCCAACTACCATTCCTGCCACCACAGCATAAAAATAGGTCACCAGTAATACCATATGCAAAACCTGAATATCACTTATCTCGTATCTGCTGCTTGTATACTGAGTAGACACATATCCTTGCGACTGAAAGAAATATCTCTTCTGAATATAAGTATACAGCAGATATAGCAAAACTGAAACAATGCTTCCCACCAATGCACCACACAAAATATCACCAGGATAATGAACGCCCAGATAAATGCGGGAATACGAAGGAATAAAAGCCCATCCCAACATCATAATGGTAAGCCATTTGTTGCGGATAAGTAAAGATACAAACACTGCTACAGCAAACGTATTTGCCGCATGACTGGATATAAATCCATACATTCCACCTCTATATCCATTCACAACATCTACCAAATACATTAATTCAGGATCCTGAGCCGGACGAAAGCGGGCAAAATAAGGTTTGCAAATACCTGAGGCTATTTGATCTGCAAAAGTAATAGCCAAGGCCAGCATTACAATAATAGTAATACTTTGTGCCAATTTGTTATTCTTTAAAATAACATATAACAATATAATAGCGGAAGGAATCCATGTCTTTGTATCGGTTACAACAGACATGAATCCATCCCAAAACAAAGAATCACTTCCATTAAGGAACAACAGTAGTTCTTTATCTTTATCTATTAATTGCTGAATATCAATCATCTCAGATAATTTCTATGGTACTTGTTTGAACCCATCCCTTTTTGCCGTCTTCAAGGCGGATTTCTTTCCACTCTCTCATAGAGTCATCCTCCACGTATACTTTTGTACCTTCGTGTAGCACAAATAAATCTGTACCACTCTCGTTAGGAGTACTTTTTACGGTCAGACTAGGACTCATCACAATAGCTCCCGTACGGTTTATCAGTTCTGCCTTTTGTGAGCTGGCAAAAATATTAACTCCAATAACTATCAACAAAAATACAACAACTCCTGCAAATCCTATTTTCTTATACAAAATACGACGCCCGAAGATATATACAATCAACGACACCAGCATAAGCCAGAAAGACAAGATTCCTGTCACCCCCCACTCTTTCTCGCTCATTACATTAATCAGAGAATTCATCCAGGTTACAATGAATACCTCGCTTACAGGAGTTATCTGGTCTACGGTTTTACTTCTGGCCATTTCCAGATTAAAGCGAATGTCAGCATCTCCCGGACTTAAAAGTAAAGCACGTTCATAATTCAGAACCGCCTTTGCGATATTCTTTTCCTTATAATAGCTGTTTCCTAAATTATAATATACATCGGCAGATTCTCCTTCTGTATTTAAGATTGCCTCATATTTTTCTATTGCAGCTGCAAAATCATTCGCCTGGTACGCCTGGTCCGCTTCCTCTTTTGTGACAGCTGCATTTATAAATTGAGCAATTCCTAATAATAAAATCAACACAATAGATAGCTTCTTCATTTTTTCTCTTTCTCCTATCCTTTTAATGTTTAATACTACCTTCCATCTGGCTTATTACATCAATAGCTGCCGTATAGACTTTATCCATCGCTTCATTTTCATTTCCCGGAGCATAACGTGCAAATTCACATTCATTCAGCGCACCGATAAACTTCTGAATCAATTCATCTGATACACCATATTTTACCAGTTCAGATTCAATATTGTCTTTCGACAATTGAGATACCGGAATGCACAATTTATCACTGATGTATCCCCACAATGCCTTCAAGACTTCATCATAAAACTCATTCTTCTTATTTTCTGCCAACAGCTTACCTGCAAACTTCATACGTTTGCTTGCAACTTTATTAGCTTTCTTTGTCTTCACTTTTGCAATATTGGCATTTTCCAATGCTTGCTTTCTATAGATAATTGCAAAAGCAACAAACAATACAAAAGGAATGATATACCACAAATAATACCCGAATGTTCCAAAAAAGAAATCACCCTTTGGAAGCAATTTTGTATTACCTAACTTGATGAAACGGATATCCTTACCTAATACTTTTACATTTTCTTTATTTGTAAAATCGGCTATTACCTGATCTGCATTTCCTTCTCCTTTTGCAACATGCAACTGATAAGCTTCAGTTTTCAAGGTTTTATACGATTTTGTTTTCAGGTCGAAATATGTAAATTCTACAGGAGGGATAGTAAAATCTCCTGCATGACGAGGGATAGCAAGATACTCTATAGTCTGAGTTCCAGTCAAACCATTCTGCGTCAATTGGAAGTTATTTTCTGTTTTCGGATCATATACCTCAAAATCTTGTGGAAATTTCACTTCCGGAGCACTGATTAATTTCATATTTCCAGTACCCGACAAAACCAATTTGATAGTGACTGCATCATTGGTTTTTACTTCCTTGGCATTGATTGAGGATGAAAGTGTAAACTCTCCTACACCACCCGAAAAACCGGCAGGTTTAGCGGGAAGAGACTGTACATTAATTGTCAGTTTCGGTGTAACAATCTTCTTCTTTACTTCTACATAACCGCCTCCATTGAAGAAATCGAAAGGATCGTCCGATACAGTACGTTGTGCGACAACTCCATCAAAGGTAATTGGAGGAATTTCTAACTTACCTGTCTGTTGAGGGAATAAGATATACTGACTCCATACTGTTGTGTTATAATTGCGTCCTTTGTAATGCTCCAAAGAGAAAGTTTTCTGCTGAGGTAATTCCACTTCCTGAGTATGGAACCCTTTCAAATCCGGCATTTTACCATAAAGCTGACGAAGATTTACCAAGGTATAAACCTTGTAGGTCAACAAAATAGCTTCTTGTTCATGCACTGTAGTCTTACTGGCCGTTGCTGTAATAAACAGGTCTTTATCTGTAATACGGCTACCTGCAATCTGGCTTCGTGAAGAAGATGCAGAGCCACCTTGTCCACTCTGCCCTGAATTTCCGGCAGTTTTGTCTTGAGGAAGTACCTTAATCGTTACTGGATTAGAAAACACTTTCTCTTTATCAACTTCAATACTTGCAGACGGAATGGTATATGTTCCTTCTTTTCCAGCCATCAATATATAGGTATATGTGATGGAACTGCTGGAAGAAACCTTACCATTTATAATTTGGGTACTACTTTGCTGTGAACGGCTCGGCCCCATCAATACATCAAATCCGCTAATAGAAGGCATACGGAAGTCCTTCACTTTTTGCGTATTGACTGTAAAAGTCAAACGAAACTGATCGCCGCTTACCACTACATCAGGAGCTTCGGCTTTAAAAGTAACATTTTTGTCTGCCTGTACCTGTAATATGGATACAAACAACAACAATAAGAAGATAAATTTCCTCATTCGTATAATTTCTTTTTAAATTGTCTTTATAATTACCAATCTTTCTCCAGCTTGCGTCCCTGTACCTGAATGCCTTTCTTTACTTTATCCTGCACATTTTTTTCATCTTGCATGACTGCATTCAGCAATTGCTCTGCATTTTCTTTCGACATCTGGTCTTTATTTTGCTGCTGTTGTTGGTTTTGCTGCTGATTTTTATTCTGCTGATCTTGCTGCTCTTTATTTTGCTGCTTATCATCTTGCTTCTGATCCTGCTTTTGTTCCTGGTTCTGTTGCTGATCCTGCTGTTGTTGCTGATCTTTCAACAGTTTTTGAGCCAAAGCCAAATTATAGCGAGTCTCATCATCTTTCGGATTATTGCGCAAAGCCTGTTTATATGCCTCGATGCATTGAGGGTATTGCTTGGAGGATTGCAGAATCACTCCCATATTATGATAAATCTGTGCTAACTTCGATTTATCTTTTTCTATCCGGGAAGCAGCCTCAAATTGTTCCATAGCTTCTTTTGCTTTCTGCTGCATCAGCAAAGAATTACCCAAATTATACATCGCATCCGTAGAATTAGGATCCTGTTCTAGCGCTTTACGATAATCAACTTCAGCTTTCACAAACAAACTGTCCTGATACAATTTATTACCACTACGCAAATAATCGCGTACTGTTTTTTGCCCATAAGTTGTACCGGCAGCTAATGCAAAAGCAGCAACAATATATAATTTCTGTAACATATCAGTCTCATTTAAAGAGTTTCACATTCTTGAACAACGGATTCTTACGTTCCAGAATCAACAATTCAGCTATCAATAAAATCAAAGCCAGCCATGCCAAAACCTGAAACTGTTCATCGAATTCTGTAAAGACCTGAGTTTCGACATCGGCTTTTGCCAATTTATTGATCTCTGCATTCAATGCCTTTTCTGCGTTGTTTGTATTATCCACCCGCACATATATGCCATTTCCTGCTTTCGCAATTTCCTGACACATCTGTTCATTAAGCCGAGTCACGACAACATTACCGTCTTTGTCTCTGCGAAATTCATTAGTACCTTCCATCGGGATAGGCGAACCATCGGGTGAACCCACTCCCAATACAAATACACGTATTCCCTTTTTGGCAGCTTCCTGGGCAGCCTCTATTGCTCCTCCTTCATGGTTTTCTCCATCTGTAATCAGAACGATTGCACGTCCTACATTTTCATTCGGAGTAAAACTTTTCATGGCCAAGTCTATTGCTCCACGTATATCTGTACCTTGAGTTGAAATCAAAGACGGATTAATTGTTTCAAGGAACATCTTCGCTGATACATAATCGCTTGTAATAGGAAGTTGTGTAAATGCCTCTCCGGCAAACACAATCATTGCGACTTTATCGTTATTGAATGTTTCCACCAATCTGGAAATCAGCTTTTTCGACTTATCCAAACGACTGGGAGTCACATCTTGTGCCAGCATAGAATTTGAAATATCCAATGCTACCACCGTTTCCACTCCCTGACGTTTTACGGTTTCCATCTTAGAGCCGAACTGTGGTCTGGCTAACATAAGAATAACCATCGTCAATGCCGCAAACATCAACCAGAACTTAACATCCGGACGATACTTAGACACATCCGGCATCAGATGAGCCAATAAGTCAGGATCACCATACAAGCGAATTTTTTTTCTGCGTCTATAATTGGAGTATAAATAAAGTATTACCAATACCGGCAATATAATCAACAGATATAAATATAAAGGTTCTCCAAATCTAAACATAGTATTTTTTGTTTTTAAGGTATTTTCTTTAATACCGTATTACGTAAAACAATTTCCAGCAAAATACAGATAAAAGCTATCAAAGCATAAAGCTGATATGCTTCTTCACGTTTGCTGAACTCTTTCACATTAAGTTTGGTTTTCTCAAGCTTATCAATCTCTTCGTACACTTCTTTCAGTTTAGAATTGCTGGTTGCACGATAATAATTTCCATTTGTCGTACCTGCAATCTGTGTCAAAGTCTGCTCGTCAATTTCTACAGGAACATTTACATATTGTACTCCGGCATAAGTCTGCATCGGATAAGGTGCTGTACCGTTTGTTCCAACTCCAATTGTATAAACTCGAATGCCAAATTGCTTAGCAATCTCTGCTGCAGTCAACGGAGAAATATCTCCTCGATTATTACTACCGTCTGTCAGCAGAATAATAACTTTCGACTTTGCTTTGCTGTCCTTTAATCTGCTAATTGCATTGGCAATTCCCATACCAATAGCTGTACCATCTTCAATCAAACCACGCTGAGCAATATCCCCTTTTATTCCATTGAAAAGATTCAATAATACACCATGGTCTACAGTCAACGGGCATTGGGTAAATGCCTCTCCTGCAAAAATAGTCAGCCCTATATTATCATTCGGACGTCCGTTAATAAATTCCGAAGCAACTTGCTTTGCAGCTTCCAAGCGGTTAGGCTTTAAATCTTCTGCCAACATACTGGTAGACACATCGACAGCAAGCATAATATCAATACCCTCTATTTCCGTATTCTGCCAGTTGTCAGTAGTTTGTGGGCGCGCCAATACAAGTACAATCATCACAAAAGCAACAATACGCAGTAAAAACGGTGCATGAAGCAAATATACCTTCCATGTCTTAGGTACATTCATATACATGCGGGTTGTAGAGACTTGAAGCGTTGGTTCTGTTTTTTTCCTCCGCATGAAGTACCACACCACATAGGGTATCAGCAAAATCAGTAAAAACAGATATTCAATATTTGCAAAAATCATAACTTCAATATTTTAATATCAGAAGAAAAGGCTAATAATATGACGAATAGCCACATACAACGCAATCAGCGCTCCTATTCCAGCCACAGCAATACAGCAAATCAATGCTATACGTCCTTGCTTTGACCGCTTTTCCTCTACTTTGATTTCTGTTGGTTCTTTCTTTGCATTAGGATCTTCCTCTATCTTAGTCTGATTAATAAAATCCACAGCATTCAAAAGATTCATATCATTTTCATTCATCAAAGGTGCATATTTGGCAAACTTAACCAAATCGGCCACTTCAAACAAATTACGAAGATCCTTAATGGAATCTTTATCTTTTTCCTGCAGCAAATGTTCGATAATCTCGGAAGAAGTCATTTCCAGTGCATTAAAACCAAAACGATCTTTTATATAAGCTCGAATAGCATCAGTCAGTTCAGTATAATACATCTTCGGATCATTCTGACGCCATGACTGGTTCGACTTAATTTCTTCGATTCTTTTTAAGGCTGTCTGATGAGGAGGAAGTTTGGGTTCCACCTTAATAATCTTAATGATAGGCTTGTTATTACGATAACGTATTACAAGGAATACTGCAACAGCTCCCAAAATCAACATTAGAACTGAAGAATATACCAAAGGAGCGATATCACTCCAGATAAGAGGTACTTTCCGGATTTCCTTAGGTCCAAAGAACTGATCCGGATGTAATGTATCTACTGGTATGGAGTACACCTTCAGAGCCAAAGCTTCCGATTGATACTGTTTATCATTCACCATTACTTTCATTGGTGGAAGATAATACAAAGCCGAATCGAATGAAGTGACTGTATATTCTTGTGAAATCAGCCAACGTTTATTATCATTCAGCAACTGAGTATCAGGTTTTGCTACATCTACAATTTCTACGCCACGTACAATTGTGTCACTAAACAAAGGTAAACGCAACTTCTGATTTGCGTCCATGCTTACCTGTAACTTTATCTTCGCCTGTTCGCCAATTAGAAGTTGTAAAGAATCAATAGTAGCTTCCACCGTCACCTGAGCATGCACAAATGATGTTCCAGCAAACAGAGATACGGCACATAGCACAACTTTCAGATACTTTCTACAAGTATTAAATAAAGAATATTTCATTATCTTCCTCAATTTCGTTTAGCAAATAAATTAAGTAAAGCCTTTACATAATCTTGGTCTGTACGTACCGATACGGAATCTACATTACAATGAGTAAACACATCGTTCAGTTTTTCCTTACGTTCTTTCCACCAAGCATGATGCGCTGCACGTAACGATTTCGAAGAAGTATCAATCCATTGTTCGTGTCCGGTCTCAGCATCACAAACTTTCATCAAACCAACATCCGGAAGTTCTTCCAAACGACGGTCGTATACCTGGACAGCCACAATATCATGTTTACGGTTGGCTACAGTCAGTGCATTACGAAAATCCTTATCATCGATAAAATCACTAAGCATAAAAGCCGTACACCGTTTCTTCAATACATTGGTCAGGTACTCTACAGCACACTGTATATTGGTACGCTTACTTTCCGGATGAAAATCAAGCAACTCTCGAATAATATACAGAATATGTTTTCTTCCTTTCTTTGGAGGAATGAATTTCTCTATCCGGTCGGAAAAAAATATAACACCGATTTTATCGTTGTTCTGAATAGCAGAAAAGGCAAGTGTAGCCGCAATCTCTGCCACCATATTTTTCTTTGTCTGTTTCACCGTACCAAAATCCAAGCTATTCGAAACATCTACCAACAGCATTACCGTCAGTTCACGTTCTTCTTCGAATACTTTTACAAAAGGTTTATCAAAACGAGCTGTTACATTCCAGTCAATATCACGTACATCGTCTCCATATTGATACTCACGCACTTCCGAAAAAGCCATACCCCTACCCTTAAAAGCTGAATGATATTGGCCGGCGAAGATATTATTGGAAAGCCCTCTTGTTTTAATTTCGATCTGGCGAACACGTTTTAGTAGTTCACTTGTTTCCATTTTTCTGAAATTAATCCGATTATTCCAGACTTGCTTATGCAAATCTGGAATAACCTTATTTAACTTGAGAATTTCTCACTTCAAACATCCATTTTGCCTTAAGTCTAAAAAAACAAGGCAAAAAGTCAAGATTTAATTAGGGCACTTCAACCTTATTCAGAATCTTACTTACAATTTCATCCGAAGTAACATTGGTTGCTTCAGCTTCGTAAGTCAATCCAATACGATGACGCAATACATCATGAGCCACAGCACGAACGTCTTCCGGAATCACATAGCCACGGCGCTTGATAAACGCATAACTGCGTGCAGCAAGAGCCAGATTGATAGAAGCACGTGGAGATCCACCAAAGCCGATCAAACCTTTCAGTTCTTTCAAGTCATATTTTTCAGGATAACGAGTTGCAAATACGATATCAGCAATATATTGTTCTATTTTTTCGTCCAGATAAACTTGGCGTACCACTTTGCGTGCCTCTATAATATCTTCCGCTTTCAGTACAGGACGTACTTCAATTTTTTCACCTGTAATATTCTGACGAATAATTTTCTTCTCTTCTTCCAGTTTCGGATAATCAATAATAACCTTCAACATGAAACGGTCTACCTGAGCTTCCGGCAATGGATAAGTACCTTCTTGTTCAATAGGATTCTGAGTAGCCATTACCAGGAACGGCTCTGGCAAACGGAATGTTTCCTTACTCAAAGTAACCTGACGTTCCTGCATTGCTTCCAACAGAGCACTCTGTACTTTTGCCGGAGCACGGTTGATTTCATCGGCCAACACAAAGTTAGCAAAGATAGGTCCTTTTTTAGCGATGAATTGTTCATCCTTCTGGCTATATATCATAGTTCCGATTACATCGGCCGGAAGTAAGTCAGGGGTAAACTGCACACGACTATATTTTGAATCAATCAGTGAGGCAAGTGTTTTTATAGCCAAGGTTTTTGCCAATCCTGGAACACCTTCCAACAAAATATGTCCATCAGACAACAAACCAATTAACAAAGATTCTATCAAGTGTTTCTGACCGACAATGACTTGATCCATTCCTGTCATCAGATTAGTAACAAACGCACTCTGACGTTCTATGCGCTCGTTTAGTTCTCGAATATCAATAGCTTCAGCCATAATTTTATTGTTTTACTGTGTTTTTTATCTTCTTTATTTTTATTGCAGCCAAAAATACGGCATTATATTAACAGCAGCAACTAATTTTTATTAAAAAATATTGCCTACACAGTAAATATTTAATTTGGAAGAGAGCAAAAACAAAAGCAAAATTCATTCAAAAAGACAGAAAAATGAACAAAATCACACTCTTTCTATTCTCTTCCGATACAATAATGGCTTATTTTCGAGGAGTCAGTTCAGGAATATTAATAATCAATCCAGCCGGCACATTGTTCGGATCCTTGATAATATTTGCATTATGCTTCACCAAATAAGGCCATAATTTTTTATTGCCATAGAATTTAAGTGCAACACGGACCAAAGTCTCTCCCTCTCCAATTGTATATGTGAATTTAGTACCTGAAATTACATATTCCACTGTATCTGAAAGACTTTCTGCGGTTTGTTTTGAGGATTTTGCTCCGACTACTTGGCCTTTTGCAGTAGACTCTGCAGAAACCTTATTTCGCTCAGAGGATTGCTTCAACGTATCCTTTTTCGGTATTATTTGTTCTACTTTAAGTGTATCAACCACAGACTCCGTTGGAACCTGCTTCAATACAGCCGAACTATCCTTGCAAGATGAATTAGATAAAGGTATTGCCTCCTGCTCTTTCACTAAAGAAGACAAGTAAGCTTCCGGAATATACCTCCGTCCAGAAAGTAGTCCCCAAATAATTCCACCACCAAGAATTACTCCAGCCAAAAGTACAGACGCAATCATACACCAAGGCAAACGAGTTTTCTTGTCCTCCTCCAAATTCAATTGCGTTTCCTCTTTATGTTCTGCAATATTTTCTCTTTCTTCTGTTTCCTTTACAAGGGGAACATCCTTAGAGACTTTATTTTCCTGCGTTTCTACGACAGTTAAATCTTGTGATTGCTCTGCCGGTTCCACTTCAGAAACAATTTCCTGTTCTTCATTTTCTTCTGTTTCCTCTTTCTCTATGCTTGAAACTTCTTCCAAATCGTCAAAATGAGTATTTTCATTCAACACGACTGTTTCAAAATGAGAAAAAGGTTTATTTACCAATTCCCGCAACGAAGAATCAGGAAGAAAAGAAATGCGAGAATGGCTTTGTATTCTAATACGTTCTCCCGTATTTATATCAACACTTTCTCTCTCCTCTATTTCTATCAGCTTAAAGGTTCCCAATCCTTTAATTTTGACATATTTATCCTTTTCAAGAGCTTCCTCTATCAAGCTCAGCACAGTCTTCACGAAGACCTCGGCATCCGTTGTCTCCATCTGATGACGCTGCGCTAACAATCCTATCAGATCTTGTAAAGTTGTTTTATCATTCATCAAACGAATTCTTTTTAAACTTTTCCTTTAATAATGGACTGGGCTTATAATTCAATGTCAATTTTGGAGGTACCAGCAGACGCTGTTTAGTAACTGGATTTACAGAAATACGCTCCAACCTTTTTTTCACCTCGAAAGTTCCGAATCCCTGGAAAGTCAATGTTTTTCCTTCCAGCAATTCTTCTCCCATAATATCCACCAAAGACGCCACCAGACGGGTAGCATCTTTGTTGGTATATCCTAAGCGGCGAGACAATTCGCCGATAAACTCTTTATGATTCATGTCTTCCGCTTTTATCCTATATTATACTAATGATGCATACAAATCGAAATCATCGGCATCATAAACCTTCACCTGATAGAATGAACCTATCTGAAGAGAATTCCCTTCTGCCTTAATCAATACTTCAGGATCCACTTCCGGAGAATCAAATTCAGTTCTACCAATATAGTATTCCCCTTCCATACGGTCTATAATCACCTTCATCTCCTTTCCGATTTTGGCATGACTTAAGTCAGCAGAAATTTCCTGCTGCATTTCCATTAATTCATCCAAACGCTGCTGTTTCACATCCTGCGGAATATTGTCCTCGTAGTGTTGAGCAGAATAAGTTCCTTCTTCTTCAGAATATGCAAAAGCTCCCATTCTATCAAAACGTGCTTTATGGACAAACTCCTTCAGTTCCTCGAAATCCTGTTCTGTTTCTCCAGGATGTCCTACCATCAAAGTGGTACGTAAGTGGATGCCCGGAACTTCTTTTCGGAATTGCTCAATCAAAGCATAAGTCTCATCCTTTGACACATGACGACGCATTTTCTGTAGCATATTATCGCTAATATGCTGCAAAGCAATGTCCATATATTTACAAACATTCGGATTTTCACGCATTACCCGGAACAATTCAGTCGGGAAATGAGCTGGATAAGCATAATGCAAACGAATCCACTCTACACCAGGGATTTTTGCCATCTGGTCAATCAGTTCCGGAAGCATTTGCTTTTTATACAGATCTACTCCATAGTAGGTCAGTTCCTGAGCTATTACCTGAAACTCTTTTACCCCTTCGGAAACCAGCAACCGCACCTCATCCAATATCTCTTCCATAGGTCGAGATACATGGCGCCCTGTTATAATAGGAATGGCACAATACGAGCATTTACGGTCGCATCCCTCCGATATTTTCAGATAAGCATAATGCTTAGGAGTTGTCAGGTGTCTTTCTATGGCAAATTCAGAATGATAAGCTTTTCCCAAATCAGCCAGCAATTCATTCCAGTTGAATTTTCCATAAAACTTATCAACTTGAGGAATCTCCATCTGCAATTCTTTTAAATAGCGTTCAGACAGACATCCCATCACATAAAGTTTTTTCAGTCTACCTTCCTCCTTGGCCTGGCAAAACTCCAGAATCATATTAATAGATTCCTCCTTAGCATCACCAATAAAGCCACAAGTATTAATTACCGCAATTTCTCCCTGAGGATTTTCACTATCATGAGTTACTTTATAGCCGTTTGCTTCCAGTTGCTTCATCAACTTTTCAGAATCAACCAGATTTTTCGAACACCCTAAAGTGATTATATCTACTGTATTTTTTTTCATTTATCTGTATTTGAGCCAAACAATGATTCCACAAATTCTTTCCGGCGGAATATTTGCAAATCTTCAATACCCTCACCCAGTCCGATATATTTAACAGGAATTTTAAACTGGTCTGAGATACCAATTACAACACCACCCTTAGCAGTACCATCCAACTTGGTTACTGCCATAGCATTTACCTCTGTAGCCAGCGTAAACTGTTTAGCTTGTTCAAAAGCATTCTGTCCGGTAGAGCCATCCAATACCAACAAAACTTCATGAGGTGCATCGGGAACGACTTTACGCATTACGTTCTTGATTTTGGTAAGCTCATTCATCAATCCTACTTTATTATGCAGGCGACCGGCAGTATCAATAATTACCACATCTGCATTATTAGCCACAGCAGAACTCAAGGTATCGAAAGCAACAGATGCCGGATCGGCTCCCATACGCTGCTTGATTACCGGAACATCTACACGTTCTCCCCAAATCACCAACTGCTCTACAGCTGCAGCTCGGAAAGTATCGGCAGCTCCCAGATAAACCGATTTACCAGCCTTCTTAAATTGATAAGCCAACTTTCCTATGGTTGTAGTTTTTCCAACTCCATTTACCCCCACAACCATAATCACATAAGGATGTTTCCCTTCAGGAACAGAAAATTCATCAGCATCTACTGTGTTATTTTCAGTTAATAAGGCGGCAATTTCTTCTCTCAGAATATTATTAAGTTCCTGAGTATTCACATACTTATCCTGTGCCACTCTTTTTTCTATACGCTTAATAATATTCAGAGTTGTTTCCACCCCTACATCGGATGTAATCAGGACTTCTTCCAAATTATCCAATACTTCATCGTCTACTTTAGATTTGCCTGCCACAGCACGCGCAATCTTACTAAACACACTCTCTTTGGTCTTGGATAACCCCTTATCTAAGGTCTCTTTCTTTTCTTTTGAGAAAAAACTAAAAAATCCCATACAAATCAATAATTATCTATTAATAGCACAAAGATAAAACTAATCTCGTACACACACAAAAAAAGTTCCTTCCATTTAACAATGGAAGGAACTTTTACTAGCAAATTATATTAGCTAAATTATTTCTTGAAAAATTCCTGTACTTTTTCATTAGGAACCATCTGTTCATCAAATACGTAAGCACCAGTTTTAGGAGACTTAACCATTTTGATAACCTTAGTATAAGAACGTCCTTCTTTACCTGTCTGAAGGGTTGCGACTGTTTTCTTTGCCATGGTCTGTTATTATTTAATTTCTTTATGAACTGTAACTCTTTTCAAAATAGGATTGTACTTTTTCAATTCCAATCTTTCAGTGGTATTTTTTCTGTTTTTAGTTGTAATATAACGAGAAGTTCCCGGCATACCACTATCCTTCATTTCTGTGCATTCAAGGATTACCTGTACTCTATTTCCTTTAGCTTTCTTAGCCATAGTCTTTCTCTCCTTTTAATTAACCAATAATTTTGATAGTTTTCCAATCACAGTAACCTTTAGCAACTGCTTCATTCAGCGCTGCGTCCAGGCCTTTTTTGTTAATAACTCGCAAGCCGTTAGCACAGATATTCAGGCTAATCCAGCAATCCTGTTCTACATAGTAGAATTTCTTAGTAAACAAGTTCACATCGAAAGTTCTTTTAGTTCTTCTCTTTGAGTGTGAAACATTGTTGCCAATCATGGCTTTCTTTCCGGTAATTTGACAAATTTTCGACATTTCTATCTGATTTTTTATAGTTTTATTCTTGGTTCTCTCAAACGGAGTGCAAAGTAAGTCATTTTATTTTATATATACAAGTATTTCAGCAACTAATTATGTTTTACAACTCATTTTCTTGCTTTTGACAGATATCCAAAAGCAATTGAAGCGTCTTTTTGGTTGCCGATTGTATATTTTTATCCCGTCCGTTATCTTCTGTTAATTTAGCAGTGACAATCTTGTCTTTACAACCTGCAGCCACCCAAATAGTACCGACAGGCTTTTCCGGTGTACCACCTGCAGGACCAGCAATACCCGAAGTAGCCACAGCAAAATCTGTATTGAATACCTGCATTGCACCTTTTACCATTTCTATGACTGTTTCCTCGCTGACAGCCCCGTAAGTTTCCAATGTCTCAGCTTTCACCTGCAAGATATTTTGCTTCAGTTCATTTGCATAAGCCACTATACCCCCTTTATAAAAATGAGAACTTCCCGGAACAGCTGTAATAATAGCTGCTACATTTCCTGCAGTACAACTTTCTGCTGTAGAAAGTGAAAAACCTTCCTTCCAAAAGATTTCACTAATTTCCTTACTTAATATTTTCGTCTCTACTGACATAACAACCCCCTCTTTTTATTTAATTGTAACCCGCGAATAAGCCGGCTGATCTATTGAACAAAAATCTTTATCTAAAAACTTATAGTATCCTGTAATCGCAATCATTGCCGCATTATCTGTGGTATACCCAAATTTAGGGATATATATCTTCCAGCCATATTTTTCAGCATGCTCACGATACGCATTCCGCAAACCGTTATTTGCAGAAACACCACCGGCAACAGCCACTTCATTAATACCTGTATCTTTCACGACTTTGCGCAACTTGTCCATAAGGATATCTACAATCGTTTTTTCTAACGAAGCTGCCAGATCTTCCTTGTGATGCTCTATAAAATCAGGATCATCCTTCAGCCATTCACGCAGAGAATAAAGGAAAGAAGTCTTCAAACCACTGAAGCTATAATTATAACCAGGAATATGAGGCTTGCTAAATGTATACGCCTTAGCATTTCCCTGACGAGCCAAACGGTCGATAATCGGTCCTCCCGGATAACCAAGTCCCATTACCTTTGAACATTTGTCAATAGCCTCACCTGCCGCATCATCAATGGTCTGGCCAAGCACTTCCATATCATTATAAGCATTCACACGGATAATCTGAGAATTTCCTCCTGAAACCAGCAGACAAATAAACGGATATTTAGGCTGATTCTGATCTTCTTCCGATTCTTTTATAAAATGTGCCAACACATGCCCCTGCAAATGATTCACATCAATCATCGGAATACCCAAAGAACGAGCCAATCCTTTTGCAAAGGAAACGCCTACCAGCAGAGAACCCATCAAGCCCGGCCCACGAGTAAACGCAATTGCACTTAACTGTTCTTTTGTTACTCCGGCACGCTTCAAAGCCTCATGTACCACCGGTACAATATTCTGCTGGTGTGCTCTGGAAGCCAGTTCCGGCACCACACCTCCATACGCTTCGTGTACAGCCTGACTTGCAATTACACTCGAAAGCAATACACCATTCTTAATTACTGCAGCCGACGTATCGTCACAAGACGACTCTATACCCAATATTATTGTATCCATAATTTCTACGTAATTAATGCGTTAAGATTTCCAAGCCATTTTCCGTCATCACAAATGTATGCTCCCATTGAGCAGAAGGCAATTCATCCTCTGTTACTACCGTCCATCCGTCTTCTTCGTCCACAAAAACCTCCCATGTTCCCATATTAATCATAGGTTCAATAGTAAAGACCATACCCGGTACCAACAGCATACCTGTTCCCTTCTTGCCAAAATGCTCTACATCCGGCTCTTCATGAAATTCCAATCCCACTCCATGTCCACACAAATCGCGAACCACCGAAAAGCCATTCTTTTTGGCATGCTTTTCAATGGCATTGCCTATATCTCCCACAAAGCCAAAAGGCTGTGCAGCCTGCATACCTATTTCGAGGCATTCTTTGGCAACGTTAACCAGCTTTTCTTTTTCCGGAGTAGTTTTCCCGATAATAAACATACGCGAAGCATCCGAATAATAGCCATCCAATATAGTGGAGACATCCACATTTATGATATCTCCCTCTTCCAGGATTTCATCTTCCGAAGGGATTCCGTGGCACACCACTTCATTGATTGACGTACATACACTCTTAGGGAATCCTTCATAATTCAGCGGAGCCGGAATAGCTCCATGAGCCACCGTATAGTCATACACCAACTTATCTATTTGAGCAGTGCTCATTCCTGCACGGATTTCACTTTCAACCAAATCCAATACACCGGTATTTATTATGCCACTACGACGAATTCCCTCGATCTGTTCTGGAGTCTTAATCAACTGACGAGTAGGAACCAAACATCCTTTATTCTGATAATAAAGGACTTTCTTATCCAACTCTGTCAATTCAGCCCCTTTGGGAACCCTCCAGTTTATCTTATTTCTTCTCATACTTATACGATTCAAAAGTATTGCAAAGTTAACAGAAAAAAAAGAATCAACGAAGATTAAAGATAAAAATATCCATATAAGTTACAAACTGATTTCCTGATACATTAAAAAGTGTTAAACAAGAAGACTCTATTAATAAAACGCAAGCAAAAAGCTTTCATTAATAGATTTTTTATCTTAAATTGCCGCAAATAATTTTATTTTATCAGAGAACCCATAAATTTATTAGCGTATGGACAAATATCAAATTGGAACAAATGCAGGCATCGTTTGGAATGTATTAAAAAATAACGCCCATTGGAGTTACGAACAACTAAAGACTGCATCGGGACTGTCCGACAGAGATCTAAATGCAGCTATCGGATGGCTTGCCCGTGAAAACAAAATAGACTTTGACATCAACAAGGAAAACGACACTCTATTTTTAAGCGTAAATGTATACATAGGATGACAAAGGGTACACATTTGCAGCACACGGACAATCTCATCCAGCGTTAACGGGTTCTGATTATATCAACATACATCAGAACCCGTTATTTATATTATCTTATTTACCGTAATATCAGGAAAATCCTGCAAAAACATCAGCAATAACCCTTCCTCATTCATACGTTTGGCTTTAATCACCATCGTAACCCGATAAACCACATCACCTCCCACAGCAATCTCTGTCATCTCATACGATACAACTACATAATTCTTCGAATTAAAGTTGGAGGACACCTTACGTATCGCTTCTTTATTGGGAGCAGAGAATTCTATCATCATATTTCTCATGCCCATACTTTTAAAAAAGAAACTCAACGTTTCCAAACCAATAAGCACAAGAACCGTAGCCATTATCCCTATTCCATACATTCCAGCTCCTACAGCCAGTCCAATACCCGAAGTAGCCCAAATTCCCGCAGCGGTCGTCAAGCCACGTACCACCTGTTTCTGCAGAATAATGGTTCCAGCACCTATAAAACCTATTCCCGTAACAACCTGGGCAGCCACCCGACTGGGGTCAAGACGAACCAAATCAGCCTTCAACACATCCATAAAGCCATATTGAGAAACAATCATAATCAATGCACTTCCCAAGGCGACCAAAAAATGCGTACGATAACCAGCCTCCTTAGCACGGTACTCACGCTCCAAACCGATCAGTACTCCCATTGCTCCAGCCACAAAAAGTCTTAAAGCAAAATCCCAAAACAATTCTGTCATATCTATTCTTTTTTTTTAAAGAAAATACCTTCGTTTACCCCGAAAGATAAATAAAAACTTCGAATATTATACTATCTTTGCCTCATTAATCTACGTATTAAAACTCTATGAAATATAAACTCTTAGTATTAGATCTCGACGGGACATTGACCAATACCCGAAAAGAGGTGACCGAACACACACGTACTACACTTATCAAGGCACAAGAACAGGGGCTGAAAATCGTATTGGCTTCCGGAAGACCAACTTATGGCATTGCCCCTCTGGCCAACCTGCTGCAATTGGACAAATACGAAGGCTATGTTTTGTCGTACAATGGCGGAGAAATCATTGACTGGAAAACAGGTGATTTACTTTATAAGAATCTTCTGGACCCGGAAGTGCTTCCTTATTTATATCAATGTGCCAACGACAACCACTTTGCCATTGTCACATACGATGGAGAATATGTACTGACCGAATATCCAGACGATGAATACGTACTCAAGGAAGCACTGCTTAATGTGATGAAAATTAAGAAAGTAGACAATTTCCTTAAAGCAGTACAACACCCTATTGCAAAATGTCTCATTGTAGGAGAACCTACCCGGCTGGCTGTTTTGGAAAAAGAAATGTATAACCATCTGCACGACCGGATGGGGGTATTCCGTTCGGAGCCATACTTTCTGGAACTTGTACCCAAAGGCATAGACAAAGCCCAATCGCTGGCCGTGTTATTAAAAGAAATCGGCATGACCAAAGACGAAATGATTGCCGTAGGTGATGGATTCAACGACCTTTCCATGATAAAATATGCCGGACTGGGAGTTGCCATGAGCAATGCACAAGAAGTCGTAAAAGAAAACGCCGACTTCATCACTTTATCCAACGAAGAAGACGGAGTTGCACATGTTGTAGAGAAGTTTATTTTATCAGAAAACACAGATAAATAAAGTTTTCGATACCATTTTCAGCAAAGCACTTGCTTTTCTGATTAAACATAAGGCCCTGCAGGATAGCTATTTCAAACACAGCAATCTTGCAGGATTTTTTTCACATCTCCATCAGACTTTCTACACACCTGCAGGAAATACATTAATTGCCATACACATAAACGCATGATTCTATAAACTGATTAAAAACGACGACGTCGGCTGCACATTCGCCCACGTTGGCTGTGCATCCCACAGCGGCAAATCCATAATCAACGACGGCGGCTAAAACTTACGACATTCATCACCATCTTTTTATCCCAGCCGCACTACCCGACTATCGAGAAGCAAGAATTCCAACCTCCGATTCCGAGCGAATTGAAATAAATATACATTACACCACACAGCTTTTTAATACAAAGAAATCCAAATACAAAAAAAGAGGTCGTTTCAAGCCATGAAACAACCTCTCTTTCTGTATACTGAATAATTCGTATATTATTTCAAGATATCCAACTGCTTAAAGCATTTAATCAGTTTTTCAATCGCAAAATCAACCTGCTCTTTTGTATGAGTAGCCATCAATGCAAAACGCACCAACGTATCTTGAGGATGACATGCAGGAGGAATAACCGGATTAATAAACACACCTTCATCAAACGCCAGTTTAGTTACCTCGAAAGTCTTGTCTGTATCACGTACATACAATGGGATAATCGGACTTTCTGTTTCACCGATTTCAAAACCAGCCTCGCGGAAGCTCTTCAATGCATAGTTTGTAATCTTCCACAAGTTTTCCTGACGTTCCGGTTCTGTTTTGAAAATACGAAGCGCTTCTCTGGCTGCCGCAGTAGCTGCCGGTGTGTTACTTGCCTGGAATATATATGAACGGGCATTATGACGCAACCAGTTGATTGTATCCTTATCACCTGCCACAAAACCACCGATAGAAGCAAGTGATTTGCTGAATGTACCCATAATAAGGTCAATATCCTCTGTTACACCAAAATGATCGCAGACACCACGTCCCTGACGACCAAACACACCCAATCCATGAGCTTCATCTACATAAATAGTAGCGTTGTATTTCTTTTTCAGACGCACGATTTCAGGCAAGTTTGCCAAATCACCTTCCATGGAGAAGACACTGTCTACAACAATCAGTTTAATTGCATCCGGCTCACACTTCTGAAGTTCTTTCTCCAAAGCGTCCATGTCATTATGCTTGTATTTCACCTGATTAGCAAAAGACAAACGGCGTCCATCTACAATAGAAGCGTGGTCACGGTCATCACAAATCACATAGTCGCCACGACCAACCAGCTGAGGGATAACACCTTCGTTTACTGTAAATCCGGTAGAGAAACAAAGCGCTTCGTCTTTACCAACAAACTCAGCCAACTCTTTTTCCAGTTCCACATGAATATCAAGAGTTCCATTCAACAGACGCGACCCCGCACATCCTGTACCGTATTTACGAGTTGCAGCAATAGCAGCTTCGATTATTCGACTGTCATGAGTCAATCCCATATAAGAATTAGACCCAAACATCAAGACCTTCTTTCCGTCCATCATTACCTCTGTATCCTGGGCACTGTCTATTTCACGAAAATAAGGATAAACGCCTCTCTCCATATACATTTGAGGCACTCTGAATTTACTTAATTTGTCTTGTAATAATCCCATATCTAAAATGTAGAGTAAGTTTACTCAACTTACATTATTTATTATAAATGCCGTTTTTTAAAAGAACGCGCAAAGATACAAAAAATCGGAAAGTAAAACATTCATCCGATTAAAAAAAACAATCAAACTATCATTTCTCCAAAAAAACGGATGAATTATAAACAAAATAATCGTAATTTTGTCTTATCTAAAAGCCCTAACGGACTCAAAAATATGGATGCAAAGAAAAAAATAACATTTATAGTCAACCCCATATCCGGAACCCACGGAAAACAAGCCATTTTGGACTTGATAGAGAAAAAATTAGACTTAACAAAATACGAATATACTGTTTGTAGAACCGAATATGCCGGCCATGCTTCCGAAATAGCCAGAAAAGCCAGTGAAGAAGGCTGCGATATAGTAGTAGCAATTGGAGGAGATGGCACGATAAATGAAATCGGGCGTTCATTGGTACATACAAACACAGCATTGGGAATTATTCCATGTGGCTCAGGCAATGGTCTGGCCCGTCATTTACACATACCCATGGATGCAAAAGGAGCTATCGACACACTCAACAAGGGGTTTCAGACAACCATCGATTATGGAATCATAGACGGTCATCTGTTCTTCTGTACCTGTGGCGTAGGGTTTGATGCATTTGTCAGTTTGAAATTTGCAGATTCGGGGAAAAGAGGACTGCTGACTTATCTGGAAAATACACTTCATGAGAGTCTGACATACCGTCCTGAAACATACGAAATAGAAAATTCCGAGGGAACAGTAAAATACAAAGCGTTTCTCATTGCTTGCGCCAACGCCTCTCAATACGGGAACAATGCATACATTGCTCCACAAGCTTCTCTGACAGACGGATTAATGAATATTACCATCCTGGAGCCGTTTACTGTCTTGGATGTACCGGCCTTGTCATTCCAGTTATTCAATAAAACTATCGACCAGAACAGCCGTATCAAAACTATGACGGATAAAAAAATCATTATCCACAGAAGCAAGGAAGGTGTATTCCATTTTGATGGCGACCCGATGATAGGAGGAAAAGATCTGGAAGTGGAAATCAAGCCCAAAGGACTACATATCATTACCCCAGAAAAGCCTAAGGAGACATTCGACCCTTTTAGCCTCCTGCAAAACCTGACCGATTTTGTAGACAAGCGTCCCCTTACCACCACACTGGCTCACAGACACAAACAACTGGTCAAGCTAAATCAAAATATCTTACGAAGACTGAGCAAGAAGGATTAAAGCGTTCTTGCTCTTTTCCACTCTCCTGCCCTGTATTTTACATCGACAAATAAAAGTCACGGGTTAAAGCTATATATTCAGGAGAATACTCATGCCGGGCCAGTTCCACAACCAGATGTTCAGTTTTACATTCCGATGCCATACGCGAAAAAGCCATAAGAACTCTTTTAGGAACAGCCTCAGGCTTGGTATGCACAAAAGTCTGCCGGCACAGATACAACCGATAGTGAAGTGCATTCGCTATAAAGTCCGGGGCAACCCCCGACGGAAGAATCACCGAAAAGCATCCCTCTTCGGCAAGCAGTCTGTCTACAGCCTGCAACAACTCATCAAACGGCAGGCTATCCATATGTCTGGCAGTATTCCGCTGCTTGTCCGGACAATATACAGCTTCGGTAAAATATGGAGGATTCGATACAATGACATCAAACAAGCCATACTTTTCTCCAGACAAATCACGTACATCTTTATGTTCTACCACAATCCGATTCTTCCACTCGGAACGTTCGATGTTTTCACGAGCCTGCTCTACTGCAGCTTCATCAATATCTACCCCAACAACAGACGCATCCGAACGTTGGGCCAGCATTAAAGCAATCAGCCCCGTGCCCGTACCGATATCCAGTATCCGCCGTGCATTCTCTACAGAAGCCCAAGCTCCCAAAAGAACTCCATCTGTACCGACTTTCATGGCACACTTATCATGGTAAACCGTAAACTTTTTAAACTGAAAGAAAGGATTTGGCATATACTTCTCAAATTTTCGCCAAAAATACGCAAAACTTATTTATATAAAACCATAAAACCTTACATTCTTTAATGCAATATAAGGTATTACATTTCCATATTAAAAGCAGAATGATTAACTTTGTAACGTTTTTGCAACCATTTGCAAAGCCATAAAAATAAGAACATAAAAACAGCTATGATAAAAAAGAGAAAAAAAGAACATCTTTTAATGAATACAGAAAACGAGGATATTGCAATGATGGCCGAAATAGAAGATACAGCTCCCGTTGTCGAAGTGAAAGACATCGATCAGGAGTTGCCTATTATGACACTGCGTAATATGGTTGTTTTCCCCACTGTTATAATGCCTGTAGCTATAGGACGCCCGCCTACACTGAAGCTGGTAGATGCAGCTTTAAAGGAAAAGAAACTGATAGTCCTGGCTACACAGAAAGTGAGCGAAGTAGAAGAGCCGGAACTGAAGGATTTATTTCCTGTAGCAGTTATCGGACGCATACTTCGTGTCTTCGAAATACCCGGAGGGAACACCACAGCTATCGTACAGGCTCATGGACCGAAGGTTTATCTTGACAAGATAACTTCTACCCATCCTTATATGAAAGGGAAAGTCACTGTAGCCGAAGATGATATGACTGTAGAAAATACAGACGAATTCAAGGCATTGATGGATACTTGCCGCGAGCAAAGTATGAAATACATAGAAGTATCCGACCGGATTAGCCCAGACACTTCTGTAGCTATCAAGAATCTGGAAACACCGGAACTTCTGGTGAATTTTATTTCATCTAATTTCCCGTTCCCTATCGACTCCAAATTCGACCTGTTAAGTGCAAACTCTCTGAAGGAGCGATTGTATCGTCTTATTCAGGTATTGAACAGAGAAATACAATTGGCAACTCTTAAGCAAAATATCCAGCTTCGTACCCGGGAAGACTTGGATCGCCAGCAGAAAGAATACTTCCTGCAACAGCAAATCCGAAACATCCAAGACGAATTGGGACAAGGCGAAAATGGAGACATCGAAGAGCTGCGCAAGAAAAGTCAGGAAAAGAAATGGAAGAAGGAAGTTGCAAAGACATTCGAGAAGGAGTTGGCTAAGTTGGAGCGAATCAACTCCCAATCACCCGATTACAATGTACAGTTGACTTACCTGCAGACTCTTCTGGCTCTTCCATGGGATACCTATACTACCGATGTGATTAACATCAACAATGCTAAAAAAGTATTGGACAAAGATCATTACGGACTGGAGAAAGTAAAAGAACGTATTCTTGAACATCTGGCGGTACTGAAACTGAAAGGTGATTTGAAATCGCCGATTATCTGTCTGTACGGTCCTCCGGGAGTAGGAAAAACCTCTTTAGGACGTTCTATTGCAGCAGCACTTAAACGTAAATATGTACGTATGTCATTGGGCGGTGTACACGATGAATCGGAAATCCGCGGACATCGTAAAACATACATCGGTGCCATGCCCGGACGTATTATCAAGAGCCTGATAAAAGCCGAGACATCCAATCCGGTCATTATCCTTGATGAAATAGATAAGTTGGGCAGCGACCACCGGGGCGATCCGTCATCGGCAATGCTGGAAGTACTCGATCCGGAACAGAACAATACATTCCACGACAATTACATCGATATGGACTATGATTTGTCGAAAGTAATGTTCATCGCAACAGCCAACAATCTGGGTACTATCCCGACTCCTCTGCTCGACCGTATGGAGCTGATTGAGGTAAGCGGTTACATTACGGAAGAAAAGATTGAGATAGCACGTCGCCATCTGATACCGAAAGAATTGGAAGCCAACGGACTGAAAAAAGAGAACATCAAGTTCAACAAGGCTGCCATCGAGTATATCGTAGAGTATCATACACGTGAAAGCGGTGTACGCGAACTGGAAAAGAAAATCAGCAAGGTACTGCGTAAGATTGCTCTTGAAACAGCCAGTCAGGATGAGGTTCCCAACTACGATCTGAAGCCGGCAGATATCAAGAAATTCCTGGGAGCACCGGAATACTCCCGCGACAAATACCAGGGCAACGAATATGCCGGAGTAGTAACCGGACTGGCATGGACTGCTGTAGGAGGAGAAATCCTGTTTGTAGAAACAAGCTTGAGCAAAGGAAAGGGTGGACGTCTGACACTGACCGGTAATCTGGGCGATGTAATGAAAGAATCTGCCATGTTGGCATTGGAGTATCTGAAATCGCATACCCATCTGCTGGATTTGCCCGAAGGTATCTTCGACAACTGGAACATCCACATCCACGTACCGGAAGGAGCTATTCCAAAAGACGGACCTTCTGCAGGTATCACCATGGTAACCTCGCTTGCTTCAGCCTTGACTCAACGTAAAGTGAAAGCAAACCTTGCCATGACAGGAGAAATCACTTTGAGAGGAAAAGTACTTCCTGTAGGCGGTATCAAAGAAAAGATACTGGCAGCCAAACGAGCAGGTATCAAGGATATTATTCTTTGTGAAGAGAACCGTAAAAACATTGAGGAAATACAGCCTATCTACCTGAAGGGACTGACTTTCCACTATGTAAAAGATATTAAAGAAGTATTGGAACTGGCTCTGACAAACGAAAAGGTCGCTGATCCAATCGATTTTACCATAACGGAAGAAGAGAAGAAAACAACATGAAATTCGAATTGCAATATAAAGATGCCCGGTCGAATGCACGTGCCGGGCTTATCACCACAGCTCACGGGCAGATTGAAACTCCCATTTTCATGCCAGTAGGTACACTGGGCACGGTAAAAGGTGTTCACCTGCACGAGTTGAAAAACGATATCAAGGCACAAATCATCTTAGGTAATACCTATCATTTGTACCTTCGTCCGGGATTGGACATCATCGAAGGAGCCGGTGGACTACATAAGTTCAACGGTTTCGACCGTCCCATGCTGACCGACAGTGGTGGCTTCCAGGTATTCTCTCTTTCCGGCATTCGCAAGATGAAGGAAGAAGGAGTAGAGTTCCGTTCTCACATAGACGGATCGAAACATCTTTTCACTCCAGAGCGTGTCATGGATATCGAACGTACGATTGGTGCCGATATCATGATGGCTTTCGACGAGTGTGCTCCGGGAACTTCAGACTACGAGTATGCCAAGAAATCCATGGAATTGACTCACCGCTGGCTGGATCGTTGTATTACCCGCTTCAATGAAACGGAGCCCAAATACGGATACGAGCAATCACTCTTCCCTATTGTGCAAGGCTGTGTATACCCTGACCTGCGCCGCCGTTCTGCCGAATACATCGCATCAAAAAATGCAGATGGAAATGCCATTGGAGGTCTGGCAGTAGGAGAACCGACGGAAAAGATGTATGAAATGATTGAAGTGGTAAACGAAATTCTTCCGACCGACAAACCTCGTTACCTGATGGGGGTAGGAACACCGGTCAACATTCTGGAAGGTATTGAACGAGGAGTCGACATGTTCGACTGCGTAATGCCTACCCGAAACGGACGAAACGGAATGCTATTTACCAAAGACGGTATCATGAACATGCGCAACAAAAAGTGGGAGAACGATTATTCACCCATCGAAGCCGACGGTGCCTCTTACGTAGATACGATGTACAGCCGTGCCTATCTGCGCCATCTGTTCCATGCACAAGAATTGCTGGCCATGCAGATTGCCTCCATCCATAATCTGGCATTCTACCTCTGGTTAGTAGGTGAAGCCCGTAAGCACATTATTGCAGGTGATTTCTCTACATGGAAGCCGGCAATGGTAAAACGTTTATCAACGCGATTATAAAAAGTCATGAATAAAAACTTTTTCAAACAGACAAAGTGGCTGAAAAGACTTGACCGATACATCATTGTCAAGTTCCTTGGAACTTATTTCTTTGCTATCGCATTGATTATCTCCATTGCAGTAGTATTCGATATCAATGAAAACATCGACCACTTTATCAATAATAAGGCACCACTCAAGGCAATTGTCTTCGACTATTACCTGAACTTCATACCTTATTATACCAATCTTTTCAGTCCGTTGTTTGTTTTCATTGCCGTAATATTCTTTACCTCCAAACTGGCAGAGAATTCTGAGATTATAGCCATGTTCTCTACGGGCATGAGTTTTAAACGGCTGATGCGCCCTTATATGATTTCGGCCGCCATCATCTCTCTTGTAACCTACGGACTGAGTACGGAAGTCATTCCTACTGGAAGTGTCACCCGCCTGAAGTTCGAACAGGTATACAAGAAAAAGAAAAAGGTAGATTATGTACGCAATGTACAATTGGAAGTAGATTCAGGCGTAATAGCCTATATGGAACGGTATGAGGATTACAATAAAACCGGATATCGTTTCTCGTTGGACAAGTTCGAAAACCACAAGTTGGTATCCCATCTCACGGCACGGCGTGTGACTTACGATACGACCAGTGTGCACAAATGGATTATAAAAGACTATATGATTCGTGAGATGAAAGGTATGCGCGAATACATCACGAAAGGAGATGTGATAGATTCCGTCATCAAAATGGAACCGCAAGACTTCCTTATCACACGCGGACAGCAGGAAACGATGACCAGCTCCGAACTGAGTGACTACATAGCCAAACAGAGACAGAGAGGTTTTGCCAATATCAAGGTATTCGAGGTAGAATATCACAAACGAATAGCGATGTCATTTGCCGCATTTATCCTGACAACAATCGGTCTTTCACTATCTTCACGCAAAATGAAAGGTGGCATGGGACTCCATCTGGGTATCGGTATTGCACTAAGCTTCTCTTACATTTTGTTCCAGACTGTATCGTCTACATTTGCCATCAATGGAAACCTCCCGGCAGGCATTGCAGTATGGATACCTAATATTCTCTATTTGTTTATTGCAATCTACCTCTATCGGAAAGCACCGAAATAAAGACTTTCTCTACAAGAAGAAGAGAAAATCTTTCCGAAAACATCAGAATACACCCTAAAAGCAGTACTTACTTTTAGGGTGTATTTTGTTTTTCTCCGAAGAAAACTGTGACTGACCTATATTATTAGGTTTACTCCTTAATAATATATATTATGAACAGTATCAACATTCGTTTTGAAGTATCATTCGGAACAGGTTCCGAATACGATGCAGAAGCCTTGCAAAAAATTCAGCAAGAGTTAGCCACTACAGTAAAGAAACTACAGGCGCAGTACACAAAAAACAATTCCTTCCGAACCTCCCCACCTCCGAAACAGCAGACAGACTTTTTCCAGTTTGCCCGTGCCGAAACGGAGAATATGACAAAAGCATCGAGGTTCAATACTGCAAGAAACTACCGAACGGCTATCGCCCGATTACATCAGTATGTATCATTTACTCCTCTCCCTTTCCACTCCATCACTCCTTTGTTTATCGATAATTTCGAAAAATATCTCCAGAATCAAGGTTGCAACCTGAATACAATATCGTGTTACCTGCGTACTCTGCGCGCCATCTACAACAAAGCAGTAGAATTGGAACTTACTCCGCAACAATCTCCTTTTATCCGTGCCTTTACCGGATACGAAAACACCAGAAAAAGAGGAATCCCCAAGCGTCTGATACGTAAACTTATCAGTCTGGACTGCAGTAAACGTCCCACCCTGCAACTGGCCAAGGACCTTTTCCTATTCAGCATCTATGTACGCGGAATATCCTTTGTCGATATTGCTTTTCTGAAGAAATCACACATTTACGGCAACTATCTTACTTATTACAGGCGTAAAACCCATCAGCAAATCACTGTAAAGCTGGAATCTCCCAGTCTTGAAATTCTAAATCGTTACGCCGACACTTCTCAAGCCGGGTATTTATTCCCTATTTTAAGAGACACATCCCCCGCAGACAATTACAGAGAATACCGTTACCAGTTGGGAGTCTACAACAAACGGCTCAACCAGCTCAGCAAACTCCTGGGCGACCAATATCATCTTTCATCTTATGTATCCCGCCATACATGGGCCTCACTGGCCAAAGAGCAAGGAATCTCCGTATCCATTATCAGTGAAAGTTTGGGGCACACTTCAGAAAAAACCACACGTATTTACATGAAAGCGCTGGAAAAGCAAAAGTTAGACCAAGCCAACCAAAAGCTCATCAACCGTATGCTTGTTACCAGAAAGAGCCTGAACAAATAAGCTAAAAAATGAAAAAGTTGCTTTGTACAAGTTTCCTTGTGACAAAGCAACTTTTGCTTTTTGTTGTATTCAATTTTATTCAATGTTGACTCTTCCCATCAATTCAGATAAGAAGACAATTCCTCTGCATCCAGATTCTTGGCAATAATCACCCCGTTACTATCCAACAGATAATTGCCGAAACCATTTTCCAGACCGTACGCCTGAAAAGCTTTGGAATTAGCGCCTTCTGTTTCTACATAACTTTCCGGCAACTGAATTCCATCTTGTTTGACAGCCTGCCGATATACCGACGCATAATGGTCGAAAGAAACAGAAATCATCTTTATGCGGTCATAATCCCGCACCTCTTTGCTTAATGCTGCGTTTTTTACTCGGGAAGCCGCATCATAACTTGCCCAAAAGCTCAACAAAGTATACTTACCGTCACCGGCACGCAGGTCGAGCGACTGCGTCTGATTGCAGAGTAGCAACTCCGGAGCTTTCTCTCCTACAGTCAAAGTCTCTGCCGAAACTCTTTCTTCTTCAAATGAAAAAGAAATGAAAGAACTGAATATCAATACAACAAAAAACCATTTTACACTTTTAATCATGTAATTTGATTTTAGTTAATACTATCCGAGTCTGTCCCTTCACAGTGATTTCTACTCGGAACATCATCTTATAGATATTGGTCGCCCAATACCCCTTTCATTTTGAAATCCGGTGCAAAAATAAGTGTTTTTCATCATTCATCCTACAAAAACAAATAAAACTTTATGTTTTTGAGCATATTTTCACAAAAAAGAAATTATTTTCTACCTTCATCCATCCCTACACCTGCACGATTAACCCATGACGGAATTCGGCAAATCTTCTCCATTCCATCCTCTCAGTTCTCCTCTCTGTAAATAAATTTCCCCCTTTAAAATTACCATAATATGGCTTCCATATGCTTCCAAGGGGATAATTGATACCTTTTTATGCGCCCGAATCCAATAAAATCGTTACATTTGCAATATAATAATTATGGAATAAGGCAAACTATGAATACCGAACTAATATTAATCCGAATCAGCGGCTTGGACCGTCCGGGACTGACAGCTTCCATTACAGAAATCCTGTCGACATACGATGTGGACATCATGGACATCGGACAGGCCGATATTCACAGTACCCTCTCATTGGGTATCCTGTTTAAATGCTACGAAAAAGATTCGGGTAATATTATGAAAGAATTGCTTTTCAAAGCTTCTGCCTTAGGTATCAATATCCGCTTCTACCCCATTACACGAGAAGAATATGAAGAATGGGTAAGCATGCAGGGAAAGAACCGTTACATCCTGACTCTGCTTGGAAGAAAACTGACTGCCCAGCAAATAGCGGGCGCCACACAGATTCTGGCCGAACAGGGTTTGAACATTGATGCCATACGCCGTCTGACAGGACGTATGCCCCTGGATGAGAAGAAAGCACGCATACGTGCCTGCATCGAATTCTCTGTGAGAGGAACTCCCAAAGACCGTGATGTGCTTCAGAGCCGTCTGATGGAACTCAGTACCACACTGGGAATGGATTTCTCTTTCCAGCAAGATAACATGTACCGCCGCATGCGCCGTCTGATTTGTTTCGATATGGATTCTACCTTGATAGAAACAGAAGTAATAGACGAACTGGCCAAACGTGCAGGAGTAGGCGAACAGGTACAAGCCATTACCGAACGGGCCATGAGAGGGGAAATAGACTTCATCGAAAGTTTCAAGGAACGGGTGGCTCTGCTAAAGGGACTCGACGAAAGCGTAATGCGTGATATTGCCGAGCATCTGCCCATCACCGAAGGCGTAGAACGCCTGATGTACGTACTAAAGCGATATGGATACAAAATAGCCATTCTTTCCGGAGGTTTTACTTACTTTGGAAACTATCTGAAAGAGAAATTCGGCATCGACTACGTATACGCGAACAACCTGGAAATTGTAGATGGGAAACTCACCGGACGCCACATAGGCGACATTGTGGATGGAAAACGAAAAGCGGAACTGCTGCAACTCTTAGCTCAGGTAGAAAATGTAGACATCGCACAAACCATTGCAGTAGGCGATGGTGCTAACGACCTGCCTATGCTCTCCGTAGCCGGACTTGGTATTGCCTTCCATGCCAAACCCAAAGTAAAAGCCAATGCCCGCCAGTCGATCAATACAATTGGTCTTGACGGTGTATTGTACTTTCTGGGATTCAAAGATTCATATTTGGACGAACGCGGCAAACTATAGTCAACGATAACAAAAACGGATATTACTATATATGAAATTTTCAGAACTGAACTTAGAGGAGAGTGTTCTGCAGGCATTGGATGCCATGAATTTCAAAGAATGCACTCCTATACAAGAACATACTATTCCGGTCATTCTCGAAGGAAAAGACCTTATCGGTGTAGCACAGACCGGTACCGGAAAAACGGCTGCCTACCTGCTACCCGTCATCAATCAGTTGAGCAAAGGCGGATATCCCGAAGACTCCATCAACTGCATCATCATGTCGCCTACCCGCGAACTGGCACAACAGATAGACCAGCAGATGGAAGGTTTCTCCTACTTCATGTCCATCTCAAGTGTGGCCATTTACGGAGGAAACGACGGAGTACGATTTGAGCAGGAGAAAAAAGGCCTTACACTGGGAGCAGACGTAGTAATCGCCACTCCAGGCCGACTCATCAGCCACATCAGTCTGGGATACGTAGACCTGTCGAAGGTATCATTCTTCATCCTCGATGAGGCCGACCGTATGCTCGATATGGGATTTGCCGACGACATTATGCAGATAGTAAAACATCTTCCCAAAGAACGGCAAACCATCATGTTTTCGGCTACCATGCCCACCAAGATACAACAGTTGGCCAAAACCATTCTGAACAATCCGGAAGAGGTCAAACTGGCAGTATCCAAACCCGCCGAAAAAATTATACAGACAGCCTATATTTGTTATGAGACTCAGAAATTAGGCATTATCGAATCGCTGTTCTCCGAGCAACAGCCCGAACGTGTCATCATCTTTGCTTCTTCCAAACAGAAGGTAAAAGAAGTTACCAAATCACTGAAACGAATGAAGCTGAACGTAGGCGAAATGCACTCCGACCTGGACCAGAGCCAACGCGAAGAAATCATGCACGAATTCCGCAACAGCAGAATCAATATTCTTATCGCTACCGACATCGTTGCCAGAGGAATTGACATTGACGACATCCGTCTGGTTATCAACTACGACGTCCCTCACGACAGTGAAGATTATGTACACCGTATCGGACGTACAGCCCGTGCCAACCACGACGGTTGTGCCATTACTTTTGTAAGCGAAACGGAACAGACCCGCTTCAAGCAAATAGAAAATTTCTTAGGAAAAGATATTTACAAAATTCCTGTTCCATACGAGTTGGGTGAAGCTCCGCTCTATGCACCTCGGGTAGCCAGAAAGAACAATTCTCAGAAAAACCAGAACAACAAAAAAGGATACCGGCGCAACAACGGTAAATTCTTCAAGAAAAGAGTAAACAAATCGTAAGTACATAAAGCTCTATCGTTTATATACAGCACTGCCGGTTCTCCCTACCCCACGTAGAAAGAGAACCGGCAGTATTCATTTTGTAAGCAGAAACACGGAAATAGAATCATAATTTCCATTTTACACGTTTTCCGCTAACGCGTATTTTGATTTTTATCTTCATTCAAGAGGCTTCAAATCTCCTTTTTTCAGTCTGAGAATATGAGTATTTCTGCTATACAGCATGTTTTCATACCTTATAACGCATCGTTTTTCTACCCATAAAACCTCTTTACGATACTAGTATCATCGGCTTACGCGACTTGTATCGTTCACTTCCGTTACTATTCACGTAAGCCAACACTACCAATCGCGTATTTTCAGCCGACATTTTACATGCTAAAACAGTTTTTCCCACAGTTTTTCGCACACTTTTCCAACTATCAAAAAGACACCTTTACACATATTACAACAATATTAATGAAAGCATTTATTATAAACCAACTACACAACACGCCGTTACTCACCCATTATCCTTTAATATTGCATTTTCCGTATCCTTAAAAAATCGCATTTTCACAGGCAATCCTGCACTCCGGTACAAATAAGGCCGTTTTTTGATACTCTGAATTGACACTTTGTCATACAATCTAAAAGGAATAGAAAAATTTCTTCCATTGTCAAAAAGACAAAAATATTTTCTACAAAACAGATGACGGTAAGCTCAGACTTTCTTCATTTATCACCTCTATATCTAGCTTTAGGAACCTCCTCTATCCCAGAACACAATAACTCACAGTGCCAAATCTCCCCAAGATGGAATCTGTCTAGGCTTGCTCCTTTGAAAAGAAAAACGATACGGTGCAATCTTAAACTCACGACACAGATATGTCAGCAAATCATTGCCGTAACAGATAATATCTGTTTGATAAACAGAATATACGGGATTTCCCGCTTCACTTGGGAAAGCCGGAAGATAACGATGACCATAGACGGGTATAAGACGAGGCCATTTTTTGGCCAAAGAACGCACCGTCAACACACGCTGCACCAAAGAGTCTGGTTTCTGCCCCCACTCTTCAAGCCAAAAATTATTATACTCTACATCGAACATAATGTCTTCAACAGGCCAATCCATCATCGATTGCACTCCTACTCCCGACCGCCAGTCTGGAAACCGTTCCGACACAGGTAATGCTGTTTGTAAAAGAAGTTTTAAATCTGGTGGAAACACAAACTTAAATGTACGCTCTATATTCTGCACTTCTTCGTCCGACAATCCCGCATCAAACCCCACTCCTCTGGTCTGTAGACACTCTATCATATGTTCTGCATCTTGTTGCATCATACCCCATCGTCCGTTATCCGACATAAGCTTATTCAGTTAAATTCTTCTTCGGTAAAGATAGAAAATTAATTCAGACAGATAGCAAATCAAAGAGGCATAGTAAAACCTTTGTAATTAATTTACTACAACAGTTAAGCAAATCTTTCACAATCTATTGTAAAGCTATTCGCACACAGCAGTTGTGTTTGCTATTATAATATTTTATCACAACCCCTAACTTTCAAAAAATCCAGCAGAAATAAAAAACAATATACAAACTCTACATCCAGTTCAAAATGACACTTTGACAACATCAATGTTTATACAGAGTTAAATTAAGAGGCAGATATATAATACTGGTTAAACGTGTTTCTGTTTTCTACCCGAGCACCAAATAAGATACATTGTTTGCAATTCGTATTTTACAGTTATAAAACTGACAAATACAAAATCAATATATCTTATTTTATAAACCTATTAATATGTCAATAAAGACTGACACAAAAAAATGGACTAATTTCAAATGATGTAGTGATAATGAACTTTTCCGGTGTCTATAACATGGAAGGCTTTCCACATAATAAACAGTACCATTGGCTGGATTGCAGACACCTATCAGGAACAGACTGCTACTGTGATGATGAAGGCAAAAACGCTCTAATAAAAATAATCAAAAGGTGTCCTATAACTGGTATTCATTTCATTGATTCCGGTAATTATCACTATGTGACTAAATTATGGACAGACCGAATCGAAGAACCATTTGTTCTTGTAGTATTTGATCATCATCCGGATATGCAACCTTCTCTATTCGAACATATTCTTTCATGTGGAAGTTGGGTAAAAGATATTCTTGACAGCAATGTAAATTGTAAGAAAGTTATCATTGTAGGGGCTTCTGAGCAGCTCGTACAATCAGTATCACCTGAATATAAAGATAGAGTTCACTTCTATAGCGACAATGATCTGAATAAAGAAAAAAACTGGAAAAGTTATTATATATCATTCTTCAGAACCATCCTGTATTAGGGATAGACATTTGTGGTGAATTTATACCTAAATCCGATATCGCAGAAGATAATAAAGATGCAAGAATTGACGGTAAAATCAACAAAATTATTTTACAATTAATAAAATCAAAGACTGATAGTGGAGAATAATTACATTACAAGTAAAAATTAGGCTGTAACATCCGACCAGCAGATTATTACAGCCTAAATCAAATATTATCCTATATTGCTTATGCTTCCTCAATAGCGGCCTTCGCCATACCGATATAGATTTAATATTCAAATACTTAACTGTATCGTGTAAGCCTACAGTAAGCGAATATTTATCTAATATTGTTTTGATTAATGATTCCCCAGCTTAGAGGATATCCTCAATAGCGGCTTGTGCTGCAGGAATGTAGAACGGTGGAAACGTCAGGGAAAGGTGGTTTCCTATAAAAGACCCGGTAAGGTGGAATATCGCACGGCAGACCTCAGGCTCTTGCAGCGTACCACCCAGGACTATTTTGATGGAAGTCTGCCAAAACAGGCAGAAAAACCGGTCAAGAAAGATAAATGATAAACATATTATGGCTAACATTTTAATATTGATAAACTTTATTTGTTTAGCTTAGCCATGATACTCTATGAAATATAAAGAAAGCAATTATAGTAGGTACAGGAATGTGCATCAGTAACCTTTGTTCACCAGCTTATAGTTTTGCCACTTAACAATAAAGCCGGACAGGTCTTTTTTATCGCACATTCATAATGATTTTATAATAATGAAAGAAATCAGACCAGCGTGCGATCCAAACGGTGTCTATTCAGTCAAGCGCACCTGTGCTGAACTTGGTATCAGCAACAAGACACTTAAAAAATACAGAGAAAACGGGTATATCCAACCGCTCAATCCTAATAATGTCAGCCGTCCGAAATACTCCGGCCAGTCAATAATCGATTGTTGGAACTTACTGAGGACGATATGATAAGCGAAACAACCATACAGAAAGTGAGGGAACTTGCCATAGAAGACGTACTCAGTCCTTATGTCAGACTGTCCAGAAAAGGTTCAACACTGATGGGACTTTGTCCTTTTCATTCCGAAAAGACCGGTTCCTTTGCCGTTACCCCAAGCAAGAATCTCTTCCACTGTTTCAGCTGTAACCGTGGCGGTGATTCCATTACGTTTATAATGGAAAAGGAAAACCTTTCCTTCAGTGCCGCAGTGGAATTTATTGCCAGGAACCATAATATTCCGGTAGAATACATCAGTGAAGAGCGCAGTGAGGAACAGATGGTCGAAGCCAGGCACCGGGAATCACTTCTGACAGTTCTCGATACAGTCCAGAGCTTCTTCCTTCAATGCCTCAGAGCAACAGACAAGGAAGAAAGCCTTGATGCCAGGGCCTACGCATACGGTCGGTGGCATGAGGAGTTCTGTGCCTTTGCCGGAATAGGCTATGCACCGAAGGACGGACAGGTCTTTATGGATTTCTGCAGAAGCAAGGCTCTGAACGAAGAACTGCTGTACGAACTCGGTATGTTCAAGCGTGGCGAGGACGGAAACACATACGCCATGTTCCGACAGCGTATCATGATTCCCGTGAGAAACAGATGGGGACGCATCATTGCCTATACGGCCAGATACATCGGAGACAACAGGAAAGCTCCCAAGTATATCAACTCGGCAACAAGCATGATTTACTCCAAGGGAGAAACAGTATTCGGTATTGACCGTGCCGTCAGATTGCGTGATGCCGACTATTATATCATTGTGGAAGGTGCTCCTGATGTCCTGAGAATGCAGTCGATTGGATACGACAATACAGTAGCGTCACTTGGAACAGCCTGGAGTGACAGCCAGTTCGAGCAGCTGAAGAAATATGTATCCTCACTCTGTTTCATTCCTGATTCAGATATTGCGGAAGGCAAACCATACGGACCGGGATTTGAGGCGGTGATGACCAACGGGGCTGCAGCCATAAGAAAAGGATTCCATGTAACAGTCAGGGAACTTCCTTTTGCAGAAAGACCATCCGAGGCAGAAGGAGAAGTACAATATGCCAAGAATGATGCCGACAGCTATATCCGTAGCAGGGAGGATTATACCTCACTGCCGGAAAAGCATTTTATCATCTGGTTGGCACAGAAACGTTTTCTGGTAGCCGGTTCCATGGTAGAGGAAAGAAAGTGTGTTGCGGAAATAGCAGACCTGTTGCACTATATAAAAGACCAGCTTGTGTATGACCAGTGCATAGAACAGCTTTCCAGACTACACGGCAAGGTAAAGCTATGGCGTGATGCCGTTACCCAGGCACGTGGGGAAGCCAGGAGAAGGAACGACAAACCTGCGGCCATGAACGAGATGCAGCGTGAAGCTGAACTGCTGCGCCAGTTCGGTCTGTTCATCAGGGAAAACTGTTACTACTCCATCGGTGAAGATGATGATGAACCGTCAAGAATCTCCAACTTCATCATGGAACCACTATTCCATATCGAGGATGAGATAAACGGAACCAGAATCTTCCGTATGAGGAATATGTATAATGTATGCCGGGTAATAGAACTGAAGGAGTCAGAACTCTGCTCACTGAACAACTTCCAGCAGAAGGTCGGCTCACTGGGCAATTATGTATGGCTGGCCAAGATAGACAAACTCAACCGTGTAAAGGAATACCTGTACTCAAAGACCGATACGGCAGAACGTATCAGAAAGCTCGGCTGGAATGCAGCTGAAGGATTCTTCGCTTTCGGTAACGGAATATTCCTTGCAGGTACATTCAATACCGTTGATGATTTGGGTATTGTACGTGGAATCAACGGCAAGGCCTTCTATATACCGGCCACGTCAAAAATCTATCTCAATAATCCGGAGATATTCCAGTTTGAGAGACTTATGGTGCATGAGAACCGTAACGGGATAAAACTGTATGATTACGTAAAACGACTTATGGAAGTATTCGGTGAGAATGCAAGCGTAGCCTTCTGTTACCTGCTTGCCACCCTTTTCCGTGACATCATATTCAGACGCACCCGCCACTTTCCCATCCTGAACCTTTTCGGTGAGAAAGGAACCGGTAAGACAACCCTGGCTACTTCCCTCCAGTCCTTCTTCCTGCACGGAGTTGATCCGCCCAATCTCGGAGTAACTTCCGTACCTGCCATGAACGACCGTGTATCACAGGCCGTCAATACACTTGCCGTGCTGGACGAATACAAGAATGACCTTGACATCCGCAAGATAGCCTATCTGAAAGGACTCTGGGGCGGTGGCGGCCAGACCAAGAAGAATACGAACACAGACGGTATGGCAGCCCAGACCATTGTCACAACAGGTGTAGCCCTTTGCGGCCAGGACAAGCCTACACAGGATATGGCACTCTATACCCGTGTCATCTTCCTTGCCTTTTCAAAGACATCATTCAACCAGAATGAGAAAAGGGCTTATGAAGACCTTGTATCAGTCTGCAACATGGGACTTACCCACCTCACCCTGGAGATACTGGGACACCGGGAACTGTTTGAGAAGAACTTTCCGGAAATATATTCCATTACCAAGCGTGAGCTGGCTGCGAAACTGGAGAATGAAACCATCCATGACCGTATATTCGGAAACTGGGTTATTCCATTGGCCACCTTCAGAACACTGGAGACAGTAATTGACGTGCCTTTCAGCTATGCAAAATTGTTTGATACGGCAGTCAGGGGAATACGCAATCAGAATGAACTGGCTCAGGAAAGTTCGGAAATAGCGGACTTCTGGAGTATGCTTCAAGGATTCCAGACTTCAGGGAAATGTATTGAGAAGGCACATTACCGTATAAGGTATATGAAATCCTTCCGTCCGTTGTCTGTCAAGGAAGATATAGAATTTAAGGAGGCACGTCCGATTCTCTATCTGAACACAGCAGCCGTAGCATCACTGTTCAATAGCCGGAATGCAGGTTCCACCTCCAACCGCTCGAACTGGTCCACCATCATGTCGTACCTGAAATCCCATGCTTCATATTTGGGCCTGAAACAGGACAGATTCACCATACTTCTGCCAAGCGGACTTCCTGACTATACCATCGACATTGTAAATGGCGAGCAGGTTAAGAAGGTAAAGGTAAACCGACCTAAAGCATTATGCTTTGATTATCTCCAGTTGAAAGAGACTTTCGGGCTGGATCTTGAAACTGAGGTTGTGGCTGAAGTGCAGGACATGAAGGAAGTTTTGTCTGACAAATCAGATTCTCAGCCTTCAGTTCCGGTACAACAGGATTTATCATTTTAATCATCAGGTCATATAAGTAATAAAGGAGATTGATATAAATAAAAAAAATAAAGAAGAAGCTTGTTTTGGATATGAAAATCAGCAGAATATTTTGTTGAATCATGATTTTTACATATCTTTGCAACACAAGAACCCGCCAAGCCTCTTCACAATGCTTAAATCGGCGGGTCGTTTTTTTATATATGAGATACACCAAACAATATTCATCCCCATCCGAGCTTCTGGTAATTTTAGAAAATCGTGGACTTGATTGTTCTGACACGGAAAATGCAGAACATATATTACGGTCTATTGGTTATTACCGGTTATCCGGATATTTATATCCCTTTTTAAAAGCTCCGAAATCAGAACATATTTATAAGAGTGACAGCACTTTAGGTAAAGCACTCAGTTTATATGAGTTTGACCGTGAATTACGTTTGCTTTTATTCAATCAGATAGAACGTATCGAAATAGCAGTCAGAAGTGCCATAACGAATATAGCCTGTGAAGAAACTGAAGATGTGTTCTGGATGTCCAAACCTGAATATTTTGCGAACAGTGACAAGTTTAATAAGACTATACAACTTGTGGATAAGGAAATTCAGGCCAGTCGTGAAGATTTCATTCTTCATTTTAAGGAGTCATACGAGGAACCATACCCTCCATCATGGATGATTGCGGAGATTATTCCATTAGGAACTCTTACCAGAGTCTATGAGAATATTTCAAGTAATCAGATTCGCAAAAAAATAGCCAGATATTTTGGCTTATCTGTTCCTGTGTTCATTTCCTGGATGACTATTATTACGCTTACCCGTAATTCATGCTGTCATCATGCAAGATTGTGGAACCGTTCTTTATCTTTACGTGCTCTCACCATGACAAGACCGCTCAGACCTTGGTTGGAAGATGATGTACAACAGGGACGGGTCTTCTTTACACTATGTATATTGAAACATTTTATAGACATAATACGGCCTGATAATGATTTCAAGCAGAATCTTTTAGTCCTTTTGGAAAAATATCCGATGATTGACACACAAGCTATGGGATTTGTTGATAACTGGTTGGAACAACCGCTCTGGAAATGTTGATTTATATAAGTTTTTTGTTTAAATAATCAGGATTGTACCATTGATACCTTCATTGTTATAGTTGTTTTTTGATAAAAAGATGTGCGGATTCTGATTGTATTTTTATCCGTATTGGATTAAACTTTATAGAAGTTTTATACGGTTAAATTTCTGATTATCAAAATTATTTCGTATATTAGTATAGCAAAAAAGATTATAAACAAAGGTATAACAAATAAATCCTATGATTATGGCAAGAACATTTACTATTACCAGTTATGGCAAGACTAAGGAATATCCAGAGAGCCAGCGTAAGAAAATGATTAAGGAGTTTGAGACGGCTATGCTTTGCTGTGATGGCAGTGAAGCTGAACGTTAAAGGAATATATATGGTGACCTGGTTGCCGGTGAGAAGGAGTGTATGGACACAGAACGTCCATTGGGTCCTGAGCTTGAAGCAATGATTGAGCGAATGTTTGCTACTCAAAAGTAATATTCTACAATTGCAGATTTTTATGTTGCATACCTGTTTCTGATACGTCCAATTTTCTGAAGCAACTTCATTCTCAACTTTTCCGGAAAAGTAATCTCCACCTTATCACCAAGAGCCAGGATTTCATCCACCAGTTCGTCAGTCACAAGAAGCATGTAATCAAAAGACGTGAAAGTCCCCATATCATTCCTTTCCACCTGCGAATGGTGGAAAGGATGCTTTCTCAGATAATCTGCAAATGGCCCATAAGCCCGTAGTGTAACCTCTTCTGGCTGCTGTCCGGTTGGAGCTACAACACCGATGGAGTCTGAAAGACGTCTAGCAAGAGAAAATCTGTAATCAGTATCAAATCTCTTACCGCTAAGATAGATTTTGGTCAGTGCATCAAGAGGAACGGCACAGAACTCTGATCCGTTCCTGTACCCGAGCAGATACCAGCGGTTATGGAACAGCTTCAAACCTTCCGGTCGGAAACGGCCTTCCACTTCATAACCCTTGTCATTCGTGTAGAATATGTACAGTTCATGCCCATCGCTGATACACTCAGATATATCCGGCAGGTATTCAATACCACCTGACATGTCTGGCAGTACAACACGTTGGAACAGACACGGACTGCTTTTCAGAGCCACATCAATGATACGGCTGTTGAACAGCCAGTGTTGCGGCAACTGTCACCGAGTATTTCATCCAGATTCTGGATATAGTATGTATAGTCCTTTCTGTTGCACGCAATGACTATATCAAAATTTTCCTCAATCATTTTCCGGTGATGATGGAATGTGCGCAGACTCAGCGGCTTCCCGTTGTACAGAAAATGATGCTTCCAAATATCACAAAGCCTTTCAAAAGTGACCTTTCTTTCCTGATAGACTGTATGCAGCAGCCAAATGTAGCGGTTGTATATATTATTCATAAAATCACCTCTTGCAACTTGTTTAACTATCTAAATATAAGCATTATAAATGAGATATGCAAGAAATTTGCATATCTGTTTTGTACAATATTTTCAGTATAATCCGGGCAGGTTTTCAGTACAGATTGATTATATCCATACATCTTTTCCTTGCCTCCCTGCAGGTATAGAATGTTCCTCCATAAGGCTTGCCGTCATAATAGGCAATCACGCCACATGAATGCTCCAGCATGAAGTCATTGCGTCTTAGAAGACATCCTTTGAAATAGTGTTCACTCAATACGATAACCCGGTCTGCCTGGGAAATTATTTTCTTATAACGTTCCTTTTCAATTGAAGGCCACCGGCAGCTCTGTCTTCTGAAAGGTACAACGGCAATGAGCCGTATATCCGGATACCTTCCCTTCAGTGACAATACAGCTTCAGCGGCCATCAGGTCGAATCCCATGGCCATGCCTGAGAAGAAGCAGGTTATACCCGATTTGCAGGCGACGGACACGGCTTCAACAAGCCGTGCCCTTATTTCATTCTGCCTTTCAATGGGAATAGTTCTGTGTCCCGTGAAAGCCAGTGATTTTGATTTGTCTGATAATATTCCGTTCATAGTTCTATACTTTATAATGGGTTCTTGCAAGGAAGATGCCTTCAATGACATTCGCTCCGAAACTCTCCAGCTGATTAGCATACATACCGAAACTGATTCCGCGTGTGATTACATCATCGAAGACTATGACTGCTTTTCCTCTGAACCACTCTTCATCAAACTCGATGATGCTTACCTTTCTGATTTCCTTTTCAGCCTTACGGTTTTCATGAATAGCAAGTCTTTCTCCGCATACCCTTACATGGTCATATCCGTTTATTGCTCCTGTGAGTTCACATACCCTTTTGCAGAAGTCCATATACCGGATTTCATTCTTTCTTACCGATGATGCCGGAACCGGAATGAATACCAACTGTGAGCATCTGTTGCCGTGTTCCTCAATCATTCTTGCTGCCGTCATCTGTGCCACCTCTTCATGAGACCTTCCGTCCTTGAAGTCATAAACCAACTGTCTGTCGGCGATTTCCTTCTCGCCCACATTCTGAATACGTTTGGGAAAATACTTGCAGAACCATGTCTGTGGCTTTTCCAACTGCCTTCTGATGCTTTCGTCCATCTGTACCATACGCTCTGATTTTTTTCCCTTCTGTCAGCAAGTTTTTCAGCTTGCCCGAAGGATATTTTTTGCAGTTCTCAGAAGCGCAGGCATTCAATAAGGCAAACTTCAAGGAAAGCTGAAAATACGCTCAACCCCGTTTGAGGAAGATTTTCAGCCCTGTGTTTGACGTTTGCAATGCCGGAGATACCTTTGCAAAAAAATATCTGAAGAGGCATGCTGAACAAACCTGTGGCTGTAATGGTACATTAGGATAACCATGTATCCCTTTCACATCAGATGTTTTCAGATAATAAAATGCACACGTTTCAGGAGTGACAGTGTTGACAGAGAGTATCTGTCAGTGTATCAGATACTTCACATAGAAATCATGCGTTGACAAACGTTGACAAGTGTAGCCACAATTTTCAGTCCGCTAAAAACCCATAGCCAAACGTTGACACACTATAATACTCTATTCTTTATAAGAAAAATCAGAAAGAATATAATATATTGTATTACAGTATTTTCCAAGACTGATTTTATGCCGGATTTTCATTGGATTTGCTGTCAACGCTGTCAACCATCAAATATATGCCTTCCTGATTTTCATAAAAAAGATTCGCTATCAACCGCCAAACCTACTGTATTGAATATGACAGGTAACACATAATCCATACAAATCCCACAATCTCCGAAATAATCCCATATTTGACGTATTGACAACTAATAATCAACTGTTTACCTTTACGGCATCCAATAAACGAAAAGATTAACCAGCATGAGATATAATGAAAGTCGTTCCGGGAAAGACATATTCAGTAAAGGAGGCAGCACGCTACCTGGGTGTTCACCGCTGCACCATCTATGCCTATATCCGTTATCTGGAAAAGCCGCTGGCTTTCTTGAAGATTCCTGATAAGGCAAAAAAGGTGTTCAGAGGAACTGACCTGATAGCCTACAAGGAAACCGGTCTGCCCAAACGTGGCCGCAAGCGTAAGAAACACCGTTAGTTCAGTCTGTCTCATGGAATGGTATCCAAAAGATTACATTTGCCATTCATAGCTGCAATTTCAAGAGCCAGCAGCCTTGCCCTTAGCCTGACATCCTCCATGTCAGCCACGGCCTGAAGGAACTCCGAAGGTTCCATTGCTCCTGACTGAATCATCCACTCCCTTGCACATTTCTCAGGAACAACGGCACTGACGAAAGAGAATATTTCTTTTGTTATGCAGCCGGCTGTACCGTCATCGGCTTCAATGGTAAAGCAGAACGGTACACCGCTCGAAGTCTTCCTCCTGAAATTGAGAAACCGGATTCCATCCATGTCTTCCATAGAAACGCTCCACCCATGCCGGGCAGCGATATTAAAAATATTACGACAATTTTCCATTTACCATACAATTATAGTTTTGTTTTCATTTACCTGCTATAATAAGCAGCCGGTCTTGTCCGTGACGGATAGGACCGGCCACTTCTGTGTTCATACAGCCTATTTTAACCTTTCAAGAAATTCCTGAAGCCTGCTGTCCTGAATCTGCTTCAGCGGAACCGGCTTAAAGTTCTGCTGCTGTCTTACCTGAAGCTTGCCAAGTCCCTGAGCACTCAGGTCAAGCTCCACATCCGAAAGCTCATTGAGGGAAATATACCCGTATTCATCCTCCATGAGTCCGACTACGATACCGAATAGAATCACATCGTCGTCCTCCCTGTTTCCTTCAAGGATAAACCACCTTACAGAACCAAGGGCAAAAACCGCACGGCAAACAGCCTCTTTTCCCTTGCCGTCCTGGGAGTAGAGCGGATAACCCTCCAGAGCTTCCGCCAGTTGTGTTGTCATCAATCTGCACATATCAGTAAAAAATTAAAAGATTGTTTGATACTCATTCTTTTTGTTCGCATAACACTTGAATTTTTAAGTTCTGATTCTTTTCCCTCCAGTAAAGCTCATTGAGCTTCATGGCCGGGAAAAACCGTTTTATGTGCATTTGTAACTGCGGACCAAAGGGAGAAAAAGACAAGTGTGAAGTCAGAGAATGCAGACGGAATACCCAAATTTTTGAGGTATGAGAAAATTTGCGGAAGGCTGCCGTCAAGTCCTCCGACTGAAAGCGCAAGCGTCACTTGGCGTTTCTCCAGTCCGAAGTATCTTTGCACATAAAAAATGGTTTCGGCTATGATGCTCCAATGTTTTCCTGATATTCAATATTCTGAGATTTCCGAAGAACACAGTATCCGTTTTCAGACAAACCACCGGTAACCAGTTGCCAATGTCAGAGCCTTTGAAGTGAAGAGCAGCGTAACCTTAAAGGCTCTGTCTTTGGCAACTGTCCTGATTTATCTGCATGATTGTATGAACCTGTCGGCTGAAACTTGCCTGGTATTGTAGATACGAAGCAAGTCAGCCGGTAAGTTTCCATAGTATAAGGCAAGTTGTTCCGGCTTCGCATGAAATACGAACAATCGGAACAGCTTGCCTGTATTTTAAGACAAGTATTCAAGGATATAGGACGTTCCGTCAGTGCAAGCTTTAGCCTGCATCATCGGGACGGACTGCTTGTTTTCGTTTTCAGACGAGTCACTGATAACCAGTTGCCAATGTCAGAGCCTTTAAAGTGAAGAGTAGCGCAACCTTAAAGGCTCTGTCTTTGGTAACTGCCCTGATTTATCTGCATGATTGTATGAACCTGTCGGGTGAAACTTGCCTGGTATTGTAGATACGAAGCAAGTCAGCCGGTAAGTTTCCGTAGTATAAGGCAAGTTGTTCCGGCATCGCATGAAATACGAACAGTCGGAACAGCTTGCCTGTATTTTAAAACGAGTATTCAAGGATATAGGACGTTCCGTCAGTGCAAGCTTTAGCCTGTATAATCGGGACGGTCTGCTTGTTTTCATTTTCAGACATATTATCGATAACCAGTTGTCAATGTCAGAGCCTTTAAAGTGAAGAGTAGCGCAACCTTAATGGCTCTGTCTTTGGTAACTGCCCTGATTTATCTGCATGATTGTATGAACCTGTCGGGTGAAACTTGCCTGGTATTGTAGATACGAAGCAAGTCAGCCGGTAAGTTTCCGTAGTATAAGGCAAGTTGTTTCGGCATCGCATGAAATACGAAAAGTCGGAACAGCTTGCCTGTATTTTAAGATAGGTGTTCAAGAATATTACTTCCTCTAGTATTGCAGGCTTTAGCCTACATCTACGGGAGATTTTGATGTTAAACACATATATTGATAGCTAGTTCAACTGCTAGGTGTTTTGAAAATGATTACGTAATGCCATTTAAATAACTGCTAATTATATTCAATATTTAAATAGTGCCCATAATTGATAAAAGAAAGATATTTAATAAATTTGAATTATATATTATATATGGTATTTCGTACATTTGTATTAATTCTATATGATGTCAAGATGAATTAAGTGATGAATGTATTTGCATCTTCATTGATACTGTTAATTATATATAATTTAGGTTTTTTGTTCATCTAGGATATTAAACAAACTGAATTATAACAATCTAATAAAATAATTTAAACATGAAACAATATTATTTTCTTGATAAACATAAACAATGGAAAGGATCTTATAATTATTTACAAATGTTATACTTGTGTTTTAATGGTACAGTAACTATGCATTCATTTGTTTGGAATAATAAAATGTATGGAGAGAGTGTTAATACACCAACTGAATCTATTTATGCTCGTAAATATGCCTTTCATGTTTTCCCAAAATGTGTATTTAAAGATTATTTAAAAGTCTACTTTATCAATATTGTAAAGAAATTAAGATTTAAGTTTTCTAGAAAAAATAAGTATCTTAAGTTTACAGGACCAATCCAAATAAAAAACGATCCAAGTAAGATTACTCAATCGTATTTAATACCTTCAATAGTAACAATTAATGACTTCATCGCACCAGGAAACTTTAAAGTTAAGTTATTATATTTAGAATTTCAAGATGATGTCCAAACTGCGAAATGTACAGAGTATCCAATTAAATTATTTTTGGATGACGAACCAGGAATTAAATTTGAGATTTCAATGACTGTTCCTCCTTTAGTCCATGGAGTAATGTATGAAGAATCTTATGGATTACATAGAGAACTATGGCTCAAGGGAGAAAATACAATCATTCATATTCAAAAAAACAGTGTTTTTGATTTTGAGACAAAATTTCCAACACAACCTCAAGTACTTAGAGGTAGATTTAAACAGGCCAATTTTCATATTGAAAGTAAATATGAAAACCAATTTAACAGGTTAATAATATTAATACAAGATGATAAACCTATTAGTCCTCAAAATATTCTTAAAACAACTGGATATAATGTTTATGATAATGATGGTTTTAACATAAATCAATCATTACTGGGCTTGTCATTTAAAACAGGTGGTCCTTATACTACTTTGAACATTGCTGAATCAAGTTATAATTTTTATAATGTAACGGATATCAAATCTCAACGCACATTGTTAGTGATTGAAAGCCAAAATAAAGAGAGTCTTGATGTATTTAGGCAAAAAGCTGAAGTTATTAGAATTGCTTTTGCAATTTTAAGTGGTAAATTTTATGGTGACTCTTGTTATTATGTTAGTTCAAACGATTCGTCTTTCAAGGAAATTAACGGCGCATGGTTTGAAATAGAAAAGGAATCAATGCTATCTGCTCGTCAAGTTATTAATTTTGAGCTATATAAATCAGCAAAAACAGAAGAACATACATCTGATTCTCGAGTTTCTTCGGAACAGTTTTCTAGATTCTGTGAATTTTTATGTAATGATAATGAATTGCTTCGTGTAGCAGAAATTCTTATAAGTGCTATGGGTAATAAAGATCCCATGCAACAAGGAGCTTTATATGCAGTTGCATTAGAAACTTTAACTAAGAATTTGGGTAACAAAAAACCACAAAAGCCAATAGAAGATAATAAATTATCTTTAGAAATTACAAATGGACTTAAAAGTGTCCTAGAACAATATAGAGATAGGATTACAGATGAAGGTTTTATTATATTGAGCAAAAGAATTGATGGAATAAACTTCCCTACTAACAAAGATAAACTGATTAAGACATTTACAAATTATGGAATAACTCTTTCAAAAAAAGATGAAGAAACAATAGATAAGAGGAATTCTTATCTTCATGGAAGTAAACCATTAAAAACAAGTGATATATTTGAATTAACACAAATATCATTGAGGCTACATACTTTGATTGTTTGTCTTTTATTAAAGTATGTGGGATATAAAGGTCATATTATTAATTTGGATTTTTATGCTCATCTATTAGATGAGAAAAGAAGGAATAATTTCTTTTTGGAATTTAGTACCAAATTAGATGAATTAATGCAAGAAGTTCAAGAAGTTACAAAGGAAGGGAATCATGAAAAGTTGAATGCTCTAAAAATAAAAATAAATAAAATGTCTATCAATGATGTGCTAATTAGAATGATTTAATCAATTTTATGACTTGAAGCTTTCGTAGTCAAGTTATAATGATAATTAGTTCTATAAAATGACATATATATCATGTTATAGAAAAATAAATCATAATAAAACTTGATATTTCAATCCTCATATTCTTTTTTAAAGAGTAAACTATTATTTTTGTATTAAAATATATGATATTATGAGTAAAGATATAAATCGACTAAAAGTTGTTCTAGCTGAAAAGAAACGTACCAACAAATGGTTAGCAGAACAATTGGGAAAGGATCCTGCCACTGTTTCTAAATGGTGTACTAATACCTTGCAGCCAAATTTAGAAACGTTGGTGGAAATTGCAAAGTGTCTTGAAGTTGATATTAAGGATTTGTTGTGTCCAATAAATTAGTAACATGAATATATTTTCTTTTTTTTCTGGAGCAGGTTTTCTCGATTTAGGATTTGAGTTACAGGGCAATTATAATATTGTGTTTGTTAATGAATTTCATAAAGCTTTCAATCGTGTTTATCAATATGCAAGACAACATATGGGTCTTCCAACTCCTAAATACGGTCACCATGTGGAAGATATTACTGAATATTTAGATGGTAAACATGATGAAAAGTTACAGAGGCTTTTGGGTTGGGTAGAAGAATCCAAACAGGAATATATAACTGGATTTATAGGTGGGCCTCCATGTCCTGATTTTTCAGTGGCTGGTAAGAACCGAGGAAAAGAAGGTGAGAATGGTAAGCTTTCAGGTACTTATGCAAATCTAATATGTAGAGCTTTGCCTGATTTTTTTGTTTTTGAGAACGTAAAAGGTCTATATAGAACGGCTCGTCATCGCCATTTTTTTGAAGAGTTAAAAGTTTTATTTAGAGAATCTGGATATTCTCTAACAGAGCAATTAGTCAATTCATTAGAATATGGTGCACCACAGGATAGAGATAGAATAATTCTGATTGGAATTCAAGAAAAAGTGATAGAACGCTTGAATCTAACTTCATATGATGGAACTTTAATAAAATTTCCGTGGGAAAGCCATAAATTATATAAATTGGATGATGTAAAAAAACTTCCTTGGCCTGACAAAAGTCCTTATAACAAAGGCATACCAACTTCTATACCAGATGGATTGATTAAAGAGCTAACTGTAGAATATTGGTGGGAAAAGAATGATGTTGTAAATCATCCGAATGCTAATATGTACTTTCAACCTCGTGCTGGAATAGTGCGTTTTGAAACAAAAGATGAAGGTGATGTGGAAAAAAAGTGTTATAAAAGATTACATAGATGGAGATATTCTCCTACTGCGGCATACGGAAATAATGAAGTACATATACATCCGTATTTACCAAGAAGAATATCAGCAGCAGAAGCTTTGGCTATTCAATCTCTTCCTGCCAATTTTATATTGCCTACGGATATGACTCTATCTGATGCTTTCAAAACAATTGGTAATGGAGTTCCATTTTTGTTGGCCAAAGGTATTGCAAATAGTATATTTGATTTTCTTAATCATATCAAACAATAAGCTATGGAGTTTAGTCATTTAATACAATTGATTTCAGAATTGCCTGAAAATAGCGATTTAAGCTATGTGAGAGGTGAAAGTAAATGTGTTTTTGTGAAAATAGATAAGAATGAAAACAGACTTCATGCAAAAACGCCTGAAGGAAAAGAAGTTTCATTTGCAGAATCTTTTTTGAAGGATTTGGCTGATAGGATTGAGGAAAATACTCCTTTTAACACTAGTCAGATATTGAATAATAAAGGATCTAATAGAGCTGTTGTAGATAGTATAATAGCTAACACTTCAGAATTTTATTGGTTGAATAAAGATAGATCAAGATTTACTGTATGGATTCCATCCAAACCGCATCAGCCTGGTGAACTAGTTGAATGGACAGATATGACATTTATTAAAGAACATTCTCAAATATCTCATTCTTTACAAGGGCAATATATCGACCTGATTCTCTATAATGATATAGAAGAAAAAGACTATACCTTAACAGATTTAGGAATGATTTTGAAGAAAATGTATGAATCAGGTAGTAAGAATAATAGTCAATCTGCTTGCGTTCATTTATTTGGCCTTAAATACCAGCGTATTATTAAGCGTTATAAGTATAATGTTAAAGAAATAGTAAACTACGCAGGTATATCAGAAAACTACTATGCAGAAGTAAATAAAGGGTGTAAACTTGCAGAATTAATAAGTTCAAATTATTATAATACTGCATTCTGGTCTCCTTCCATGCAGATTAGGCAAGAAACAAAAATCGAACATTCATCGATTGCAAATAGTTCATACCGCCCATATATCACAGCCGTAAAGTCAAAGCCTTTTCTCCTCCTTGCCGGTATCTCTGGCACTGGAAAGAGTCGAATTGTACGTGAATTGGCCCGGGCTTGTTGGGATTCAAGTTCTGAAGAATACAAAGCGCAAAAACCTAGTAACTTTGAGATGGTACAGGTGAAACCGAATTGGCATGACAGCAGTGAATTGATCGGTTATGTGAGCAGAATTAATGGAGAAAGATATGTTGTAGGTCCATTCTTGAAGTTTATGGTGAAGGCTTTATTGAATCCTGACGTGCCTCATTTCTTATGTTTAGATGAGATGAACCTGGCCCCTGTGGAACAGTATTTTGCTGAATACCTAAGCGTTATTGAGTCACGTAGAGTTAATGAGAATGGGAAAGTAGTCACTGACCCTATCATTGACTATGAAAATACAGAAGCTTATAAAAATCTGATAGACCAATTGTTCATTGGAAATGAAAGTGAACGTCAGGAATATCTTACAGAGAAAAACGGAAAACGTTTATCGTTACCGGCTAACTTGATTGTAGTGGGTACAGTAAACATGGACGAGACGACTTTCTCATTCTCTCGGAAAGTACTTGACAGGGCAATGACTATCGAAATGAATGACGTTGATTTGTACGGTGGATTGAACCAACGTTATGAATCTATTGGTAAATTATCAAATGATGATTTAGTAGGAACTGCTGTAGAAGGTGTAGATGTTTATACTTTGAATCAAGAGGTGTGTGATAAAACATTGAATTATCTAAAAGCCGTTAATGATGCGCTTGAAGGAACTCCATTCAAAATAGCTTACCGTACCCGTAATGAGTTTTTGCTGTATGTGGTGAACAATCTGCCTTATAATAAGGATGCTGAGAACAACGAGCTGCCTCAAGACTATGTGATAGCCCGTGCACTGGATGAAATTACGAGCATGAAGATTCTCTCACGTATTGAAGGAGATGATAGTAAGGTGAGTGATGAGTTTTTGACTAATCTATCTGATATTATTGAAGAGAACTTGAGTAATATTTCCAGCGAAAGACCTCTTGAAGTTTCCATTTCTCTTTCAAAAATAAAAGAGATGAGAAATAGGCTTTCTTCTGGATATACCAGTTTTTGGAGTTAATATTCTAAAGTTATGGAATTACTTACAATTACGCATACTGATTTTACCATGAGTATTGAATGTAATAAGTTCGATACTATTTGGAATAAAGCTAGGAATAATATAGGTGAGCAAGGGCTGCTCTCCAGTTATTCCTGGTCTGATGGCGTATTGTCAGTCGTTCGCCATGCAGAAGGCGAGGACATTTTTATAGAAAAAGAACAGAAAACTTATGCTGTTTTTTTTGATAATGCCGACTATCCTATATGGGTTGAGTTTAAGGATTACGTAAAAGATGCAAAGTTCGGTTCTTTGTTACAGGGAGATAACGAACGTTTTACGTATCGTAAACATATATTGGCTGGTTTCCTAAATTATAAGAATGAAATAGGACGTAGTGAGATACGTCTTGTTTACAAGATAAAGGAAAAAATCAAGCACTTCATATTTTCATTTGAGGTATTGAGTACGAAACTCAATTACCATGAACATTGGCGCAGTATTCTTGAAGATATTGAACGTGAATATCGTATGCTTTCGCTCGATTATATGAAGCGTACTTACCATGGCTTTTCACCTGAACAGAACGGAGATACACCGGAAATTGTGTGGTGGAGTATTTTTTCCGAAGAACAGGAGAAGTTCATATGTGCCTGTAAAAATATAATTGAGAGGCCACGACACAGATTACGTGGACAGGAAGTTTATGTGCGTGCAGACAGGCTGAAAATTATATCAAGAGGTATAGAGAACGAACTGGCTGAACACCGTAAGGAAAGTACTCATTTATACCGTGTGGAGGAACAGGTACAGAATAACGACACGCAAGAAAATCGTTTCCTCAAATTTGCTTTGGATCAGATAACCAAGAAATATGAGTCTCTGAAAAAAAGAATTGAAGGGCTGAATAATATTTCAGAAGTAAAGAAAAATGAGATGACTGATGTATTTATCAGACTTCAACGCTTGCAACGTAATCCCTTTTTCCGAACAGTCGGGCGATTCAAAGGTTTTAATCAAGAGAGTTTAATACTACATAAAGCAACTGGATATAGTCAAGTCTATCGCACATGGAATCTGCTCAGACGTGGATATTCGCTTTATGATGGAATGTTCCGTCTCCAAACAAAGGACATAGCCACTCTATATGAGATATGGTGTTTTATAGAGGTAAGTCATATAGTGAAAGAGCAATTGCATTTGACAAACGAGGAGGTTGAACATCGCAATCGCATGGAGATGAATGGAGTCTTTACATGGGAATTAGGTAAAGGTGAGCATTCGCGAATTCTCTTCAAAAAAGACAATGTGGAGCTGGCTGAGTTGGTGTATAATCCTAAGACTACAGATCAGGAAAACACTTCAATCGGGATAAGTAATCTTGTGGTTCCTACCGTACCCCAGAAGCCTGATATTGTTTTACAGTTGACAAAGAGCGATCTGCATAATAAAATGAAATTCACGTACCTGTTTGACGCAAAATATCGTATTGAGGGGAAAGAAGGTAATGTGGATGTACCACCTGATGATACCATTAATCAGATGCACCGTTACCGTGATGCCATTTATTATAAAGAATATGATTATGCTCCATTAAAGAAAGAAGTTATTGGTGGGTACATCCTGTTTCCTGGTGATGGAGAACCGATGGATGTGCAGATGTCTAGGTTCTACAAGTCAATAAAAGAAGTGAATATCGGTGCATTTCCATTACGACCTAAAGACAAAGAAAACAGAAAACTTTTGCAACACTTCATTGCCGAACTTATAAACAAGAAATCAACTGAAATAATCAATCGTGTGATACCACAGAAAGGTACATTCATAGAAGTGGGCAACCGTGTCTTGATAGGATTGGTTACAAATAGTAGCCGTAAAGGATATTTACAAAGTTTCCTTGACGGTACTGCAACTCTATATTACACAGGCAGTCATTTTCCGACTACTATAGCATTACAAGACCTACATTATTTCATGCCTTACATGAAAGGACAGGGAATTCGTGATGTATATGAGATTGTACGGGTTAGGACCATTACTGCTAAAGAAGCGAAACAAACTGAAGGAGAAGAAGGTAAGGATGATCTTCGCCTTGCTTTCGAATTGCGATTTGTTCGTGAACAATATAATGAATTCCAGCCAATCAATACAAGTAAGATGGCGAATAACACATTCATTGATACGACATTCGATATTTTGGGAGAATTTTTAATTGATAAAATTTAATTCAAATCTTATGGGCATAGAGAAACTTACTTCCGATGAAATTGCCGATTCGTGGCAAGGCCAGTTTCTGATTAAAAAAGAAACCTGTTTCAGTAAAGGCTTACATTTACCTCAAATCGGTGCATTGCATTGAACAAGATATACTAAAATAAAGCTTTATGGCTGACCGTTTGACAAAGGAACAGAGACATAAGAATATGTCTGCTATACGTGGCAAGAATACGAAGCCAGAATTACTGGTCCGTAAGTTCTTGTTCAGCCGGGGCTTCCGCTATCGGCTGAATCATCCTCGTCTGCCAGGGCATCCTGATCTTGTATTGCGGAAATACAGAACTGTAATATTTGTAAACGGCTGTTTTTGGCATGGCCATGACGGATGCAAATATTTTGTATTACCCAAAACAAACTCTGAGTTTTGGAAGAATAAAATCCAGAAAAATAAGGAGCGTGACATAAAAGAGCAAAAAGAGCTGGCTTCCATGGGATGGCACTGCATAACAGTATGGGAATGTCAACTGAAACCAGCACTTCGTGAACAGACTTTAAAATCACTGGAGTATACGCTTAATCATATTTTTTTGAGTGACAGAAGGGTAAAACCTTATGAGGATTATGAAAGTGAGCATTTGTTGGCTGCTGAACGTGATTGTGACTGATAAATGTCTGTTAAGAAGAAAGTCTAAATATAGTATCTGAAATTCGACAGATGACTATATTTAGACTTTTATT